>JAAXHR010000020.1:0-1175 GCA_012270805.1 Dehalococcoidia bacterium | reverse complement strand
TGCTCAACATATTGGCCGGTTACGATTCTCCATCCGCCGGCACTGCCCGTGTAGGTGATTTCGATCTGTTGCACATGACCAGCAAGGAAGTAGTCGACTACCGTCGCCACGAAGTCGGTTTCATATGGCAAGAGACATCGCGCAACCTCTTCCCGTATCTTTCATCCGCCGAAAACGTCGAACTGCCGATGGTCCTCACAGGCGTTCCTCAAGCAGAGCGAACCGAAAGGGCAAAGGAACTCCTCGAAATCGTCGGGCTCGGACACCGCATAGGACACAAACCAGAGCAGCTGTCGGGTGGTGAACAACAACGCGTCGCCATCGCCGTGAGCCTCGCAAACCAGCCTCCGCTCCTACTAGCTGACGAACCTACAGGTGAACTCGACGACTTGACAGGCCAGGAAATCCTCGATCTCTTCAACGAAGTCAACCAGCAACTCGGTACGACCATCGTCATCGTCACGCACGACCCGGCCGTGGCGACCAGCGTTGGACGCGCCATCACTATACGCGATGGCAAGACTAGCACTGAGACCACACGCAAAATCTCGTTCCAACGGCGTGTGGGAGGATCCACAACTGATACCGAAGAGTTCTTGATCGTAGACTCGACTGGCGCGGTTCAGATCCCAAGAGACATGCTCGATCAGCTCGACATCAACCGCAAAGTCCGAGTCGCTGTCAACGAAGGAAGGGTGACACTTGAATCAGGAGAGTGAACGTCGCAACGGCGCGCCAACCATCGAAGCGATCGACGTAACCCGTACCTTTCAACTCGCTGGCGAAGACATTACTGCGGTTAAGCAACTCAGCTTCAACGTCCCGCGCGGACAGTTCATCGCGCTCGTTGGGCGTTCCGGTTCAGGCAAAACCACGTTGCTGAACCTCTTGGCCGGACTCGATCACCCGACCACCGGAAGAGTATTGTTCGAGGGCCGCGACATGGCGCAGTTCAGCGAACGAGACTTTATCGAACTCCGTCGCAACCGCATCGGTGTCGTCTTTCAATCGTTTGCTCTGTTACCGTTGCTGTCGGCGTATGAAAATGTCGAGCTTCCGATGCGAATAGCGGGTCTCTCAGCACGTGAACGCTCCGAACGGACAAATGATGCTCTAGAGATGGTGGCTTTAAGTCGACGTGCCCGACATCGGCCCTACGAGTTGTCAGGCGGTGA
>JAAXHR010000353.1 GCA_012270805.1 Dehalococcoidia bacterium | reverse complement strand
AATGCGACGGCGAAGGTTGTGATGAGAGTCACGCCTTGGATCATGAAGTAGTCGCTCTCGCCGATAGCGTTCCTAAGCAGCAGACCTATCCCGGGGTAGTTGAAGACGATTTCGACCAGCAACAAGCCTCCAACAACACTGGCGAGGGAGAGGGCAAAGCTGGTGGTCTGCGGCAAGAGGACGTTGCGGATGGCGTAGACGAGGAAGATGCGTCGTTCCTTCAAGCCTTTGGCGTCGGCAAGCAACATGTAGTCTTCACCGGCAGTTGTGACCATCATGGCGCGCATCCCGAGTCCCCATAGTCCAGTGCTGGCGACGATGACTGCGGTTGCGGGAAGGATAGCGTGCTTGGTCAATTGCCAGACCGTCTCGATGTTCCAGCCGACTAAGAAACCTGGATCGACGCCAAAAGCCGTGGGCAGTACTTTCCAGTGCACGCCCAAGAAGAACTGGAGGACTAATCCGAAGAGGAAAAACGGTACTGCGGCGGTGACCATAAGAACGGGCAGGGTTGCCTGAACCAGTACAAAGGATTTTCGCCACGCGATCAATGCGCCGACCAGGGAACCGAACAGCATGGCCAAGACGGTGGTCACTAATGCGATGCCGATAGTCCAGGGCATAGCGGCGGCTATCTTGTCAGCCACTGTAGCCGGATAGTTCGTCATCGAGTATCCCAGGTCACCCCTCAACAGGTTGGTGAGATACGTCACGTACTGTATGTGCAACGGCCCGTCGAGTTGGAATTTTTCTCGATAAGCCGCGACGATGGGACCGATGTCACCGCCGGTATTTCCGGCTTGAGCCTCGAGAGCCAGGGCTTTGGCCTCGATGGGGTCTCCGGGAGCCAGGCGAGTGAGTAGGAATATGACGGTTACGACAACCGCGACAGTGAGCACGAAAAGGGCGAATCTTCGGGCGATGTATGCGGGGTTCATGATGCGTCGATTTGCGGTCGTCGTTTCCTGAGCAGATGCGAGCTTTCTCGGCTTTTCGTAAACGCTGACGTTAAGTTAATAGGATTGCCGAGATTAGTCAAGAGTCTTTCTTTGCGAACCGTTGTTGACAAACTGCGAGAAGTTGGATAACGTTAGCGGCGTCGCTTAGAAACTTTCTAAGCGTGACGGATTCGTTATGCTCGAAAAGGCGTGACGGAATTCGTAAGAAAAGATGTCCAGATAGACGAAGCCGTAAACGGCGTCGTCAGGAGGTCAATTAGATCATGCGATTGAAGAGGTTGAGCCCGTTAGCTGTGCTGTTGGCGGCCGCGTCGATGATCGCCTTAACGGCTTTGGCGGCATGCGGAGGCACCGAGACGGTTGTCCAGACGGTTGTCGTCAAAGAAGAGGTGGCGGTTGAGGTGCCAGTAACCGTTGAGGTCGAGAAAGAGGTCATCGTTCAAGGCGAGACGGTTGTCCAGACGGTCGAGGTCGAGAAACAGGTCGTGGTTGAGAAGGAAGTCACACCGACTCCGGATCCCGGTGCGTTGAAGGATGTGCCGCGCAACCGGACGCTGGTGATAACACACTGGAGCGACTCCTACCGTACGCAGCACGACAACGTCGAGAACTTCAACTGGTGGTTGCCGGGCAACTCTCACGCCCGCCACGCATCGGAGAAGGGATTGATCGAGTTCCTCTTCTACACGAACCTGAACGAGGGCAACATCATCCCATGGCTGGGAGAGTCGTTCGAATATAACGACTCGCTAGACGCGATCGATGTGAAGATCCGCGAGGGGGCGAAGTGGTCGGACGGTGTTGATTTCACGGCTCACGACGTCAAGTTCACGATCGACATGGTCCGGGGCAACGCGCCGGACATGAACCGTTCCACGCACTGGAACGACATGATTTCGGAAGTGGTCGTTCATGACGACTACAACCTGACGATCCACCTTTCGCGACCGGACCCGCGCTTCTTCCAGGTGCAGTTCGGTTTCGGTTGGGAGAACCACACTCCGATCGTGCCGAAGCACGTCTGGGAGAACGAGGACCCGCTGACGTTCAACAACTACGACCCTGAGAAGGGCTGGCCNNGACTGGTGGGCGTCCGAGATCGGATTCCACGACCCTCCGATGGTTGAGCGCATCCAGTACATCCCGGTTGCGAACGACGACATCGCGGGCCAGCTCTACATCAACAACCAGCTCGATGCTGGTCCACCGTTGCTGAAAGGTACTTTCGAGGCTGCCAAGGGCTTCAACGACGCTCTGCGGTCCTGGAACTTTGAAGGGCCGGTGTGGGGAGCTCCGGACGGCTGCAACTTCGTGCTGATTCTGAACAACCAGAAGACGCACTTCTCGAGCGCCGATGTTCGCTGGGCCATCAACCACGCCATCAACCGTGACGAAATCACCGGACTGGCCTACGAGGGCGGTGTTCCGCCAGTGGTCGTCCCGATCTCGTCATACGGCGTGAAGCAGTATCTGCCGTTGATGCAGGACATCCTCGACAA
>JAAXHR010000313.1 GCA_012270805.1 Dehalococcoidia bacterium | reverse complement strand
ACGTGACGGCCTCTGAGGACGGTTCCATGCTCGCGACCGCGCCCATGGAGCGGTCAGGTGACCTGACGGCCGCGCTGGCACAATCGCAGGTGTACGTCACTGAGATGGGACCCGTGAAGACGTCACTAGAGGAATATTTCCTGGAAGTGACCCACGAGAGCGATGGAGGAGAAGAATGATGGGCCGTGTTCTGCGACTCACCTTGGGGGAATGGTACAAGCAACGCCGCCGGTGGCTGCCCTGGATACTGCTTGCCGTTCTCGTGCTCATCTCGCAGGCATTCCTGTGGGGATTCTACGTCGTGTACCACGTCAGCGATGAGGGGTCCGTCCTCTCCCGTCCATACGAGTACACCAGCAACACGGCATCCGTCGAGGTGACGTGCGAGGACGTGCTTGAAAGACGTGTGGAAGGGAAGATCGCGCAGTTCTCTGGCGATGAGCGCAGGATTGTGGAGGAGGGTGTTGAGGAGTGGCGGCCGGGCTGTTCGGATTACATTTCAGCGGACGAGAACCTGTCCTTCTTCACTCTGCCCGCCAGCATCAGCGTAGGACTTGCCGTCCTCTTCTCTACTCGCTTTGTCATCCTTCTGCCAATGGTGCTTGCCGCATCGTCTCTGGGCACGGAATACGGCTGGGGTACGCTGAGAACCAGTCTGACCAAAGGAGCAGGACGCTGGCATATACTCGTCTCTAAGGTCGTCCTGGCGGTAAAAATGGTCGCAGCTGGGCTCCTTGTCATGGCTGTCGCCATCTCAATTTCCAGCGTCATTGCGGGCATAGTCCCGCCTTCCGAGGGCGGGCCGCTGGTCAACTCCGAGGGTTGGCTGGACGCTGTAGAGCAGCTCGCCAAGAGTGTGTATGCTCTCGTCCCTTACGTAGTGCTGGGCACCTTCTTCGTAGTCTTGACTCAGTCCACGGCGCAAGGGGTGACACTGTCCGTTGTCTTCTTCATGGTCGAGGCACTGGTCCTTCCTCCATTGCTCGGACTTGCCGACTGGCTTGAGAATGTGAATGAGGCCCTGCTCATCCAAAACGTCGATGACTGGATGTACCAAGGCCAGACCACGGCCTCGCAGACGCTGGAAGGCGCAGCACAACCGGACACGCTCCAAGCGTTCCTCGTGATCTTGACTTACACGGTTGTCCTGTTCGCGGCGACGCTTTGGCTGTTCCAGCGGAGGGACGTTAGCGGACCAAGGGGAGAGTGAACCCGAGGGACGAAGCACGAACCGCAACTGCCCGCCAGACTAGGCGGGATGCCTTTGGGGATTTGGTTTAGCCTGCCCTGATGGAATAGGGCTATGGTGAGAGCGAGGCTACTCACCATCTCGGTGTTTATTGATCAGCAGGGCGACTCGTTGGTCGACTTGCCCGTCGAATTCTCGACCGGCATCGGACAGGGCAATGCCAAAGTGTGCATCGCGTAGCAACTGATCGTATTCGGCGGTTTGCCCGTAGCTAATTTCTAGCTCGGCGAAAAGTGCGTCAAGCGTGTCTTTTTGGAAAGTCGTCATCGGAGTGACACTCATGTTGCGTTTTTAGGAGCCGAAGGTGGATACCTACTCGTCGGTCCGTGAAACGCCCTCTTTGACCAACCGGGAAAGTTCTTTGGCGAATGCTACGGCATCCTCATCAGCGCTTCTGCCGTTCTCTTCGACCTTTCGTTTGAACTCTTTGAAGAGCCATTCTTCCTTGGTCCCGTGAGGGATCTCGAACTCCTTGCCTTTGAAGCTCGGCAACTCGCCGGGACCGAAATAGCCTTTGCCCCGTAGTTCGTAGCCCTCCAAGTTGGGCGTGCCTTTACCGAGGATCTCGCCAGTCTCTATGTAGTGTTCCATCACAGGCTTCATGCCGTAGCGCTGTACCGGGCATACCTTCATGCAGACAGCGCATCCCTCGTAAGTGACCATCACCGGCCGGCAGCGGTCGTAGACGAGCTTGTTCTTTTTGACGCCGCGATACCACACTTTTTCGCGCAGAAGCGCGCGGGCAGGGCATCGGACGACGCAGACTTGACATTCTTCGCAGAATTTGTTGATACCGTAGTCCACGGGATCGTCGTGAACGACCGGCGCATCGGTAGTGATAAGCATCAACCGCGCCCGCGAGCCGAAGTGCGGGGAGAGCAACTGTCCGTTCGCGCCTAGCTGCCCGAGACCCGCTTCGACGAACAAGGGGATGAACGCGCCGCTGTTGTCGTTGGGGCTGTGGACCTGCGCGTGATATCCGAGTGATCGGATATGCTCGGCGAGATCGAGTGCTAGAGCACCGGCGATCTCGTAGGTTCCGAAGTGGGCGAACTCAGCTTCCAGACTGGGGATCGATTGCGTCTGGGAGTAGTCCTGTTCCAGCGCCAAGCAGATCGCGTGATTGAATTTGGCCCAAGCCTTCTTGCTCTGGTAGGTGTATCTGCGGTCGTATCTCGTGAAACCGACCTCACCAAATCCCAACTCGCGGGCTTTGTTTCGGATGTCAGTGGTCACGTCGTGCTCTGGGTCGGGCTCGGCGGTCGGTTCGATATCGCCGGAAACCCACGCCGCCTCGATCAACGGCTCGCTGACCTCGTCGTGCTTCTTGCGGTAGTCGTATACCTCTTTGATGTATACGGTCCATCCCCACTCGCGGTCGGCTGACTTCTCGACGGTTTGGGACTCGATCGGGTATTCCCGGCTGTAGTAGGAAACATCGCCGTCGATAACAGGAGAGCCGGGAACGGTTACCAAATCCTCCGCGACCGGGATGTCTGTCTCCGGATCTCGGTCTCTGCGTCCAGGCCTGGTTACGACGTGACTAATTGACTTGGCCATCTTTGAACCTTTGCTTTCAGACGCGCACACGCGCGCTTTTGGGCGCATTATAGCGCGTCGCGCCCATCGAATCCCACTTGTTCGGCGAAATCATCACACAGATGCGATTCAAATGTCAGGAAACGTCCGTTGTAGCGGGGCGGATTTCAAGTCCAGCGGCAAGCGATACGCTGTTTCAGCCCGCATATAATGACGTTCAAACTCGTGATGACGTCCAAACTCGCCCGTGCGTTCCGGTCGAAATGGGCAACGATTCGATAGTTTGCCGATTTAGCTTAGCGAAAGAGAAACCGCGATGCTCAGGTTCACTGAGGAAATCATACTGCTGCTGTTGAACGACGATGATGGGCGTTTCGCGCGGTTGCCGAATGTCTCCCTGGACTATGCACTGGCAGGCGGAGTTTTGATGGATCTGGCACTGGAAAATCGCATCGACACCGACTTGGACAGCCTCATTCTCATCGATGGCACCCCCACTGGCGACTCCCTGCTGGACCCCACCTTAGCGGACATCGCCGAAGTCGGAGGAAATGATGCCCGGTTCTGGGTGGAGCGCACCGCTGTGAAGGCGGAGGCACTGCGCGAAGAGGCTCTGCGAAGGCTAATCGAGCAGGGAATTTTGGAGCAGATCGACGATCGCTTCATGTGGGTCTTCAAGTCGAGGCGATACCCGAGCATAGACGGTCAGGCGCAACGAGAAGTCAAATTGCGCATCATGGGTGTCCTCTTCAGCGACGAGATACCGGACCCGCGCGACATCGTCATAATCTGTTTAGCCGATGCCTGTGGGATATTTAAGACTTTGCTGTCCTCACGGGAGTTGGAATCTGTCACGCCCCGCATTGAGCAGGTCAAACGTCTCGACCTGATCGGCCAAGCAATGACGCAAGCGATACAAGACATCGAGCTGACGCTGGCGGCATCTTTGCAGCCGCACATGTACTGACATCAAGACGCGTGATGTTAAATCAAACCGTCAACGCCGCTGTTCACGACTCTTGATGGCAACGAGGACTTCGTCAACGGACATTCGTCCTACTGGGCCAGAGGCGTACATGGATCCGAAGACTACGCCGCCGCGGGAAACTAGCAGTTCGGTGGGCTGCATGTATCGACCATGGTGATCAGTTGTCCACCATGCGCCCAGCGGCTCGAACTCGGATTCGGTGAGGCCGTATGCGACGGGAAAGGTGAGTCCGAGTTCGTCGCGCATGGCTTTGACTTCGTCTTGGGTGCCGACCGTTGCGGCGACGACATCAGCGCCGAGAGCTTTGAGTTCGTCGAGACGATCTTGGTAGCTACCTAGCTGCCTACGGCAGTAGCTTCACCACGCGCCGCGGAAAAACAGGAGGGTGAGGTAGCGGGATGACATGCCGCGCGGAAGGTTAAGTTCTTCGGCATCTACGAGCTTGAGGTTGAGTTCAGGCAACCGGTCGCCTTGCTGGAGTTTTTCGGTCATTGAGGGAACTGATGGGGATTATGTGGTCAACAGGAGGATGGGGCGATTATAGCGCGATGTTTGGGTTGACTTATTGGTCGGCGTTGGGTGCATCTTGGCTAGGGGCGATTTCTCGCTCGGTGTCAAGGCCGAGCATTTCGAGTGCGAGCACTTTTGCGCTTTCCAAGTCGCCAACCATGTGTTCTTCGGGGATTCTGTTAATCGCGTTCAGTGCTCTGAGGGCGGTTTCAGGAACCCCTCCAAGTCCGACTAATATGCATTTCGTTTCTTCGCCGATCGCTACATCGATCATCTGCTCGACGACTAAGGCCGCGCTGTCGTCGATGTATACGGTATCCGTGAAGTCGAGAACGATAACGTCATGTTCCCGAATGTCTTCGCTAAGCGTGGTGATGAGTCGACTGGAGGACGAAACCGTGAAGCTTCCCCTGAGGGCGACCATGCCGACGTGTGCGGAGAACAGGTCCATGTCTCTTGCGGCTTTGTATCCGGAGAAGAAGACCTGATCGAGGATAGGCACCGAGATTACGCTGTCGAGTTCGAGGCGTTCAAGTTGCCGTGCGGTGGCCATTCCGGCGGCGATGAGTCCGATGGCGACCGCGGTCACGAGATCGAGAAACACCGTCAAAAACATGGTGATGACCATGACGATGAGGTGTTCGACTTGTACGCGGTGTATGCGGGTGATGAATCGCCAGTCGATGATGTCCCAGCCCACTTTAATGAGGATTCCGGCGAGGGCGGCGTGTGGGATGTTTTCGACGTATCTGCCGATTCCCAAGACGAGTGCAAGCAGGATTAGCGCTCGGATGACGCCAGAGACTGGAGTTCGACCGCCGGCTCGGAGGTTTACGACCGTGCCGAGGGTGGCTCCAGCGCCAGGAAGCCCACCGATCAAGCCAGCTATGGAGTTGCCAATGCCTTGCCCAATGAGTTCTTTATTCGGGTTGTGGCGTGTCCGGGTCATCGAGTCGGCGATAAGGGATGTCAAGAGACTGTCGATGGAGCCGAGAAGAGCGATGATGAGGGCGGGTTGCACCGCGTTGACTAGCAGGTCGGTTGTGAAATGGGGTAAAACAATGTTGGGAAGCCCCGATGGGACGTCGCCGATGACGGGTGCGCCTTCGAGCAACGGAATCGCGAATTGGGTTACAAGCACAGCGATGAGCGTGCCAGTAAGGAGGGCTGCGAGGGTTGAAGGCAGGTATCGGTTGAATCGCTGGGGCCAGAAGATCCCCATCAATAGGGTTGCAAGAGCAATAATGAATGCGCTGATGCCGAAGTTGGCGAAGCCTTCGGGCCAAGCTTGAATAGCACCGATCGGGCCGCCTGATGCTCCGGCTTGACCGATGAAGGGCAGGATTTGAAGGATGATAATGATCACACCGATTCCGGACATGAATCCAGAGATCACGGAGTAGGGCGTGTAAGCGACGAATCGTCCGATCTTCAGAACACCGAGCAGGATCTGGATTATTCCGGCAAGGATGACGATTGCGAACGCGTCGCCTAGGTTTTCGGGCCCGGTGAGAGTCACGATGGTGGCCATGGCTACTGCCATAGGGCCGGTGGGTCCGGATATCTGTGATTTGGTGCCGCCAAAGATCGCGGCGAAGAAGCCGACGGCGATCGCTCCGTAGATGCCGGCGACTGCGCCTAGACCTGAAGCGACTCCGAATGCGAGGGCGACGGGCAATCCGACGACGGCTGCCGTCAAACCGCCAAAAACGTCGCCGCGCAGAGCGTTGAGATCGTAATCGAAACTGAATCTTTGGGAGATGTTTTGCAATTTCAACCTAGTTAATTCACGAAGACATTTTACGCGGCATCTGCGGCATCTGTTAAGAGTGCCTTATCGAAATAGCTGCGAAATAGCTCGATATGATACGGGTTTTTATGGCTAGGTGTTGCGACGGCTACGAGGGCAGGGTGGGAGTGAGTCGAGCTATCAGATGCTATGGGTGTGGTATATTGCACTATATGGAACATCGAACGTCGCGCGAGCTGTGCGCAAACGGGAGATCCGTATCAGCGACCAGCACGTGGGAGGTCGAAACTTGATGGCTGACCGTATATTGGATCGTATAGATGCTCCGAGTGATCTCGACGATTTGAGCTATGAGGAGCTTGAGCAGCTCGCTCAAGAGGCTCGCGACACTATCATCTCCGTCATCACTGAGCGCGGCGGCCATCTCGCTTCCAATCTAGGTGTGGTTGA
>JAAXHR010000314.1 GCA_012270805.1 Dehalococcoidia bacterium | reverse complement strand
GTGCAGCGCTTCCGCCAGAAGTACGAGTGAAAAAGCTGAAGCGACTACTTTACATTCCAACCGACGGCAGATAAAACGAATGTCCCTTCAATCTCAAAGCAACACTCGCAAGGCCTACCGACTGGCGCGAGACAATGTATTCGCCGCACTTTTTGTAAGCTCGGTGGTTATCGGTGTGCTAGTGCTCGCCTGGTTGCTGATCGAAGTGTTCATCGACAGCATCGGCTGGCTCGATTGGCAGTTTTTGAGCAGCTACTCGTCGCGACATCCAGTAGAGGCAGGTGTTCTAGCACCGATCGCCGGAACATTCTGGGTTATCATTCTCACTGCGGTCATGACCGTGCCGGTGGGCATTGCGACGGCGGTTTACCTCGAAGAGTTCGCACCTAACAACCAGCTCACGCGCCTGATCCAGCTGAACATCTCGAACTTGGCGGGCGTCCCCTCGGTGGTCTACGGACTGCTCGGACTCGCAATCTTCGTTCAGTACCTGTTCGACGGGGAGCGGAGCCTGTTGACGGGAGCATTGACGCTCTCGCTGCTTGTGATGCCGATCGTGATCATTGCCTCACAGGAAGCGATCCGCGCGGTGCCGCCAAGCTACCGCGACGCGGCTTATGCGATGGGAGCGACGCGATGGCAGGTGGTGAAGATGGTGGTTTTGCCGCAGGCGATACCGAGCATCATGTCGGGCATCATCTTGGCGATGTCGCGCGCCATAGGCGAGACGGCGCCGATCTTGGTAGTGAGTTCGCTAGTGTTCATCACCTATGTGCCTACCTCGCCGTTCGATCGTTTCACGGTGCTGCCGTTGCAGATCGTGACGTGGGTATCACAGCCACAAGACGACTTCCGACACATCGCGGCTGCGGCAATCGTCATTCTGTTGGTGATGCTGTTGACTATGAACGCTGCTGCGATCTACATCCGGGCGAAGTTTCAGCGGCGCGCGGAGTACTAAATCGGCTGAACAGCCAGCCTTTGTGCAAAAATCCCGTCATTCTCGCACAGGCGGGACCATTGCAAAACCTCCCCCTTGATGCCCAAGGGGGGATTGAAGGGGGTTTAGATTCCTCGTTTCGCTCGGAATGACATGCGTAGGGAGTCCCCTGCCAACTGCGCCACGCTGGTTCGCGTCTCCCTCGCTTGGCGAGGGGAACGGATGGTTTTACAGCGTCAAATCGTTGATGATCTGTGCGTTCGGGATCATTTCCAAGACTTTGGGATCAGCCTTTATCTTCGTAGAGCGGCTGCCGCCGCCGAGGATGACGTATGGCTGTTTGAGTAGCGAGGCGTCGATGTAGATCGACATGTCTGGAGGAAGGGCGAGGCAAGTGACACCGCCGATCATCATTCCGGTAAGCTCGGAGGTCTCTTCTGCTTTTGCGAATGAGGCGCGCTTGATGCCCATGAGTTCGCAGACTTTGTGGTTCACGTCGAGACGCTTGTCGGCGCGCACGACCGATGCCGAGTGCTTCTTGGTGCCGCGTTTGCTGGCGACGATGATGGTGTTGCCTGAGGTCTCGATGGGGAAGCCGTATTTTTCGCAGAAATTGATGGTGTCGGCGAAATCTGGGTCAATCTCGACGACTTCGTAACGAGCACCGATATTGTCCAAAAACGATGTCACTCGGCCTTCGATTTCTCGGCTCTGGTCGGTCAATTCTCACCTCGTCTAGTGTCGGATGTTTTGAGGAGTTCAAATATCTAGCGTATTATCTTGAGTTGGCGATGACTTGTTGGCTGATCAATACGACCCGCGAGAACTATGACATCACGCGGGAGCGCGGTATGGAGTTGATCGGCATTGACGCGCCCAACTCGCGCAAGGCTTCGCAGATGATTCCCGGCGATCGCATCGTCTTCTATGTTCGGGACAATCGCGGCTTCGCCGCTACTGCGACGGTTACGGCTAAGGTTTTTCAAAACAATTCGCCAATCTGGAAGCATCACACGAAGAAGGAGAAGTACCGGAACCGGGTTCGAATCGAGTCTGACGTGATCGCTGAGGACGGGGATTGGGTTGATGCGCTGCAGGTTGGACCGACGATGGAGTACGTCAAGCGTTGGCCGCCCGAGATGTGGGAACTGGCGTTCTTCGGCATGGTGCATATCATTTCGAAACGCGACTTCGAACTCTTGGAGAACGAACTCGGCCGCTATGAGGATGATAGTGAATACCATGACCACCGGGAAGGTCAGGAAGACGAAGAGGCAGTCGAAGTCGGATCGATCGACTGATCTAAGCGGCGGCCGGCTCGATCTCGGTAACGCCGTCCATCAATACAAAGCCGGTCGGCGACACGCTGGATTTCATGCGCGCTGGCTCCTCGTCCACGTCGAAGTTGGTGGCATAGAGGTGATTCAAGGCCGTCATGTCCGTAGCGGAGAAACCGCCAAGATCACTGGCCGCAACGTATTCGTCGAGCATCTCCTCGTTGGTGATAGTAGGAGTACAAGACGCTACCACACTCGGCATTAGGCAGAACCGAATCGCCAGTTGGCCTATCGTGGCATTGTAGTTTTCGAGAAAGAAGTCGATACTGGCGAGTTTTCGGATCGCGGATTTCATCCACATGAGGCGTCGGTAGGAGCGGTGGTCGGATTGGCCGAACGGCGCCTCTTCCAATTCAGTGTCCTTGGTGTAGGTGCCGTCGAGCATTCCTGAAGCGTGCGGGACTCGCGTGAAGATACCGACATCGTTTGCGGTCGCGGCATCGATGATTGCCCGCGCCGGGTCCTGCTCAAGTATCGAGTAGATGATCTGTGCGGGAACGTGACGTTCGGCGACTGCGGCAATGCCTTCGTCCTGCCATCCGAGGTCGGGGCCAACCGCGATGGCGTAGTGGCGGATCTTGCCGGCGTCCTTAAGCCGTTCCAACGCGTCGAAAGTGTCGTCCCGCCGGATCGCGTCCAAACGTGCGTTGTGCATCTGAAAGATGTCGATGCAGTCGATGTTTAGGCGATTGAGAGATTGGTCGCAGTGCTTCAAAACTGCATCCGGCGACCAGTCGTGCGGACGTTCGCGGTGGCCGGTTCGCGGAGCATCGAGATCGTATCCGAATTTCGTGCCGATGACGAGACCGTTGAGATCCCCGGGGGTAAAAGTGTCTGCGAGAATCGTTTCGCCGTAACCATCGCCGTATGCTGGTGCTGTGTCGAAGAAGGTGATGCCGAGGTCGCGCGCTTTTCGCAGCAGCCATATGCCGAGATCCCGGTCAGTCACACCCCACCAAGTGGTCGCAACGCTCCAGACACCGAAGCCTACCTCCGATAGTTGCAGGTCAGTGGATTTGAGTTGACGATGCTTCATGTTGCCGGAACTGGTTTTGGGGACGTTTCCGAAAGCAAGATTCTAATGCTTACGGCTCGTTTTTCCCATTCCGAGTTCGGCATGGCGGGGACAGAGTTTTCAATGTCCACCGAAGAGTCGATATCGACCCACGATTTGCAACCTTTGTGATGTGGGGCGACTGGGATCGAAATCGGCTGCAATAGCTTGAAGGTCTTGATAACGATCAGATCGGCGGAATGTCGAGGTTTCCAAGCGATGCGCTTGTTCACAAACTCATCGGTCCATACATAGAGATCGGATAACGCTTCCAGTTGCTCAGCGTGGTTGACGCTCAAAACGTCCGCAACCTCTGCCCAGGCGGTGAAGGTTACGGTGTGGCCATCAATGGAAGCGTCATAATCGACCAGATGCTGAAATTCGGGTTTTAGCAATCGATCCGCTTCGTGAAAGTGAGTAGGGTAGAGCAGGAAACGGCGATGAGGCAGTTCGAAATGCCGGCTGGGTTCGCGTATACCGCCTTTTCGGAGCAGGAAGGTCTGGTCGCCCGCGGCGAGAGCGTCGATAGTTGCGGACCACTCTTTCAGGGCGA
>JAAXHR010000454.1:15032-15760 GCA_012270805.1 Dehalococcoidia bacterium | reverse complement strand
CTCTCAGATCAATACAGCGAAATGGTTCTTGACGCCCGATACGAATGGGATGTCGTCAAACGCGGCCCGATCCACATCTACTACCACGGCCCCGTCCAAGTCCGAGCAGAACGCCTCGCCAAAGCAGGCAAAGAATCGATGGAACTCATGGGACCCATCATCGGTAGCGAAATCGAGACTCCCATCATTGTCACCCTCTACAACAACAATGCCGAGATGATCGGCGCCGTCAGTGCACGCAGCGCAACCATCAGCCGCGAACTCATCACCGAAGGCCAGGCATTCTACGACCACAGCGTCGTCCTCGTCCTCTCTGGTAACCGCGACATCGGCACGCTCACCCACGAGCTTACTCACATCTTAGTCGGAAGAGCCGCCGGCGGCAGCAACGCACTCGTGCCCCTATGGCTCAACGAAGGACTTGCCGAATACGGAAACCTCGATAAAGGCCTCTCATACGTTTACTTCCTCGACTGGGCCGTCGACACCAACCGACTCATCCCATTCACTCGTCTCCAATCATTCCCCGGCGACTCCAACATGATCATCGTCTCCTATGGTCAAAGCCGTAACTTCGTCGAATACCTCATCGAGACCTACGGCCCGGAGAAGATAGCCGAAACCATCGCCTCCATCGCTGAAGGCCGTAGTGGCGACATAGCCATTCGAAACGTCTACGGTAAAACTGTGCAACAACTCGACAACGAATGGCGGGCCGACATCGGCGC
>JAAXHR010000454.1:0-14955 GCA_012270805.1 Dehalococcoidia bacterium | reverse complement strand
GAAACTGGATCGGAACCAACTCCAGAACCCACCAACACGCCGATACCTCCCACGCCAACTGCCGAACCCATCGCCGAGCCTGAGGTCATGGTCAAACCGACCGCTACTGAAGAACCTTCATCAGAACCGGCCCCAGAAGCAGAAACGCCCGACGAAGAACCGACCAGTTCCGGCGGCCTCTGCAACTCAACCGGCAACGGCCCTCTAGAGGCATCTCCATTCTTGATTACGGCCCTGTTAGCAGCACTATTCCTCGCCCGCCGTATCCGCAGGTAGTCAAACTACCAACCCAGGGCCGAACCGTCCTTACGCGGCTCTGTGCCCGCGCACAACACCCCGGTTTCAGCATCTCTCGACACGACCTGGCCACCACCGAACCCGGTGCGATCGTAGGCTCGCTGAACCACGATGTTGTGACCGCGTTTCCGCAACTCCGAGACAACAGAAGCATCAAGGTCTTCTTCCACCCGTACGCTCTTGTCGCCCTGCACATCGATGCTGAAACGCAGCGTATCCAGTGCCTTCTGCGAATCCATGCCGAAATCGACCATGTTCGAGATCACCTGCAAGTGACCTTGAGGCTGCTGGAAACCGCCCATCACGCCGAACGACAACCACATCTCATCGTCCCGCGTAGCCATCGCCGGAATGATCGTCTGATAGGGACGTTTCCTTCCTTGCAGGTAGTTGGGATGATCAGGATCAAACGAGAACAGCGAACCCCGATTCTGCAGCGCGATACCCGTTCCAGGAACCACCAACCCCGAACCGAACCCGGCGAACAGGCTATTGATCAACGAACACGCATTGCCGTCACCATCCACCGCGGTGCAGTAGATCGTGTCACCACCACCCATCGGATCGCCATACGAAACGTTCGGATGCGCCATCATCGAGTCGATACTCGACCGACGCCGCTCACCGTACTCTTTCGAAATCAACGGACCAATTGGCACCTCTGCGACCCGCGGATCCGCCACATACTGCAAAGCATCCGCGTACCCCAAACGCATCGACTCGATCAAGTGGTGATAGGCATCCGTGGACTGACTTCCCATATCTCCGATGTCAAAACCCTCGGCGATGTTCAACGCCATCAACGCCGCCATACCTTGGCCATTAGGGGGGCACTCCCAAACCTCGACACCACGGTAGTTGACGTGTATCGCCTCATCCCAATCAGAATGGTGTGACGTCAAGTCGTCCTCCGTCAGCCATCCTCCTTCTTGCTGCACATATGCTGCGATCTTCTTACCGATATCTCCCTTGTAATACGCTTCACTGCCACCCTCCGCGATCACTTGCAAAGAGCCGCCAAGCTCCGGCAAAGTGGCTATCTCGCCACATTTCGGCGCTCGACCATTGATAGGCAGCATCTCAGAGCCCGAAGGACGATGTCGCAGCTTCGTCTCGCACCCTTCCCAGCCACGGGCGATCACCTCAGAAACCGGGTACCCATTTGTCGCATAGTCAATGGCAGGCCTCAACACCTCTGCTAGCGTCATCCGACCATAATGTTCCAACGCCGTCTCCCAGCCATGTACCGTCCCCGGCACGCTTACCGAGAACGCGCAACCATCCAACTCGTTCGGGATCGCGTCGTAACCCGCCCTGCGCACATCGTCGACATTCGCCGCCGCTCCAGACCTACCACTACCATTTAGCGCCACAACCCTGCGCTCGTCCTTGTTCCAGATGAGAGCGAACATGTCGCCGCCAATGCCTGTAGATCCAGGCTCCACGACGTTCAGTGCGGCCGCCATCGCCACCGCGGCATCTACAGCGTTGCCTCCATCGAGCAGCATCCGCAACCCGGCCTGCGCGGCTAACGGCTGGCTCGTCGCCACCGCACCATTGCGGGCCATCACCGCCGACCGACGAGACTGAAAATACGTTGAGGAGTAGGGATCGATCTTCGACACGAGAGGCACCTGCTAACGATTAGGCGGAGTAAGTTCGCCTTACATGTTAGCAAGCGATCCCTGCGTCAGCGAACCGCGTCCAAATTGCCCAGCTCTTCGCCCCTGCGGTTGGCCAACGTCCGCGGCATTAAGTCATGCTTCGTATCATGACCCAAGTGGAAGCGCTCAAGCTCATCGATCATCTCGCCGAAGAACGATATGCCTGTTCCATCCGTCGTGCTCGCGATGTGCGGCGTAAGAAAAACGTTCCAGAGATCGCGGATCGGCGAATCGGTCGGCACAGGTTCAGGATCGAACACGTCCAAGCACGCGTAGATGTCGTTCTTCCGCAACCGCTCGATCAGCGCGTCCGACTGAACTACTTGTCCGCGTGACACATTCACGAAAACCGCCCCGGGACGTATCCAATCCAACTCTTTCGCACCCAACATGCCCTCCGTCGCTGGCGTGTGAGGTACTAGGCACACGACGACATCCGGCATGCTCATCACGTTCTTAAGCGACGTCATCGTGAAATTCATCGCGGTTGCCAATTCCCTCGGCAAATATGGGTCGTGCAACAAAATATCAACACGGAACGGCACCAAAAGCTCGATCAAACGACGAGCGATATTGCCGCCGCCGATCAAACCGACCGTCCGACCAGTCAAATCGCCCATCATCTGGAAATCCGGCTCGTGCACGCGTTGATAGCCGGTACCCCACTCCTGATCGGTGATCAAGCGCCGATAGTGTGCCCCAACCTTCTTCAAACCCATCATCATCATCGCTAAAGCCCATTCTGATACCGGCAAGCTTGACGCATGAGTGGTATCGACCGCTTTAACCCCCCGTTCTGCGCACGCCGCCACATCTATCCGTTGGGCGAACCGATCACCTTCGAGCTCGCCAACCAACCGCATCGACGGCGCGGCATCCAGGATCTCACCCGTCACCCGCGGCGCGCCGTGGCAGACGACCATCGCATCTACCGTAGAGGCGAATTCGACGAACTTCTCAATAACCTCGGGCGTAGATTCCGGCGGCGAATACCAGTCCGACATCTCGTCGAACTCTTCCCACTTGAACGTCGCAAACTCCTTAAGGCGATCCACCTCGTGCTCTTTGATGCCACGTTCGAAATACTGCCCGTTGCATGCCAGTCCGACCTTCAACTTTTCTCCCATTGAATCGACCTCCGATCAGCGTGCGCGCGGGTTAAGAATGTCATTCAGCGCATCGCCGAGTATGTTCCAGCAGAATATCATCAGCCAAACCACCACAATCGGCGATAGCAGCTGCTCAGGGTGGCTACGCAACGTCTCGACCGCCGCACTTCCGGTACGCGCCGTCACGTCGCCGATCATCACGCCCAAACTTGGACGCGGCGGCTGAACCCCGATGCCGAAGAAACTCGCCACTACTTCACCCAGCGCAACGGCTCCCATGCCGAAACTGACGCTTACGATCAACGGCGTGATCACATTCGGCAGGACATGACGCAACAATATCGTCGGTGTTCCCACTCCCATCGAACGAGCCGCATCAACGTACGGCGCATCCCGAATCGCCAACGTCTGCCCACGGATCAGGCGCATCGCACCGAACCAAGACAACGGTAGAAACGCTAATCCTAAAACTATGTAGTCGACTGCACCGGACGAATTGACACCGGATATGAACGTGTTGTCTTCTAACCAATATCCGAACTCTTTGATTCTTGGCCGCACCGTCGCAGCGATGATCAACACCAAAAGGAAGTCCGGCACAACAGCGACAACCTCTCCCGCTCTCATAGTGATGATGTCCACGACACCCCGTAGGTATCCCGCCGCCATGCCCAGCGCCAGACCTAGGAAAACGCTGGCCGTCAAGATCGTGACCACCGTTAGTATGATGGTCGTCTGAATTCCCCAAACGACGCGCGAAAATATGTCGCGACCGAGCCGATCAGTGCCCAACCAATTTTCAGCGTCTGGTCCCGCTTGCGTCTTTACAAGGTTCGTTTCAGAGTAATCGTGCGTCGCGACCAACGGCGCTAGTATTCCGAGCGTGTACAGAATTAACAAAACACAAACTGCGAACAATGCCAGCTTGCGCTTCCGCAACTCGGTCCAAGCGTGACGGAAGAAGCTGTCCGGCGCCTCGACATCAAGCAAATCCGACGCTTCAACTCGAGCAGTCGCAGGGGATTGGGGCTGATCCATTTCAGGCTCTCAACCTTATCCGCGGATCGATCACTGAGTACATGATGTCCGCCAACAGGTTCGCAATCGCGAGCATCGTAGCACCGAGCAAAGTCAAAGCCGTCAATACCGGAAAGTCGCGCTGGAAAACCGCTTCCAAAGCCAACCGTGACACTCCAGGGATCCCATAAATCAACTCGACGATTAACGAGCCTCCAAACAACCCAGCGAGAGAAAAGCCCAGAATCGTGATTATCGGCAACATCGCGTTCCGTGCAATGTGTCGACGGTTCACTGTCATGTGTCCCATGCCCTTGCCGTGAGCGGTCCGAACATATTCCTGCCCTAAAACATCCAGCGTGGATGCTCGCATAAATCGCATGAATACGAACGCACCAGGCACACCAATCGTGAACGCTGGCAATATCGCATGCGTCGAAAATATGCCCGACCACCCTGAAACCGGTATCCAATCCAGCCACAACGCGAATACCAGAATCAAGAACGGCGCCGTGAAGAACACCGGCAACGCGTAAACGAGCAACATGAACGTCGTCATCGTCGGATCCTTCCACGTCCCCTGTCGCATCGCTGCCCAGAATCCCAGCGGCAACCCGATCGCCAGCGTAACGACGTACGACACAATGTTGAGTTCCAACGACACTTTCAACTTCGGACCCAGCAACTCGAAAACGTCGCGTCCGCGGTATCGGTAGCTCTCGCCGAAGTCGCCCTTCAACGCGTCGGCGATGTAGCGCGTGTACTGCACGATGAACGGGTCATTAAGGCCCAGACGTTCACGAATGCGCTCTATGGCCTCAGGATCAGCTCTCTGCCCAGCCATCAACTCGGCAGGATCGCCTGGCGCCACCGAACCCAACGCGAAGATAAACAACCCCGCTACGAACAGCAAAACGGGTGTCCAAAGCAATCGCCGGGAGATATAGATCAGCATCGCGCTACAAATCCTAGCATTCGACGCATCATCTCACAACTAGAGCATTGGACACCCGTATTTTGGCGGTGATGTTCGACCTAGAAATCTATCTCATCGATCCAGACTTCTTTCAGGAAGAGTCCGCCAAGGGGCGAGATGTTGAAGTCTTTGACCCACGGTTTCACGAGTATCTTGTTAGAACTGCCCCACCACATCGGTATCCACGCAGCCTCATCAACGATTATCTGCTCGGCTTGCTGGTATAGCTGGACGCGGCGCGCTGGATCTTGTTCAGTGGTCGCCTCCTCCAACAAAGCGTCGACCTCCGCGTTCGCGTACTGCGTCTGATTGATCTGGCTATCGCTACGGAACAGCACGTCTATAAAGGTGTGGGGATCTGGATAGTCCGGACTCCAAGCCAGAGAAAAGACCTGTAACCGATGGTTGTCGATCTCTTGTAGGAAGGTCGCCCACTCAACCTCTTGGAACTCGACTTCTACACCGAGATTTCGGGCCCACATGTCACCTACAGCCACGAGCCAAGCCGGTGGCGAACCACCTGTGCCTGATGTTGTCAAAACGATGCGCGGGCGGGAATCGGCATCCGCATACTTCGACATGGTCAACTCTTCAGTGGCTTTCTCAGGATCGAAACCCAAAGTTTCTAGATCGGGATTGAACCCGATAAACCCGGGTGGTGTCGGTCCGTACGCTGGCGTTACCCGTCCACCAAGCACCGCCTCCGCAATCAACTCCTTGTCGACCGAGTAGTTCAACGCCCTGCGGAAATGTACGTCGTCAAATGGTGGCAACTCGGTGTTAAAGCCTATGTAGGAGGTGAAGAATTCCGGTGGAACGTCGACGACCTCTCTCGAAATCGGCTCGTTCGGATCTGTGATCCGCTCATACGCTGCCTGTGGAATACCGGTTATGTCGATCTCGTCATTCTCGTACATGGCCATCGCAGAACCGCCGGCCAAGTTGAAGCGTACTTCGTCCAAGAAGGCGGGCGTGCCGGAGTAATTCTCATTGCGTGCGAGAACCAACTCAACTCCGATCTCATACGACTTCAGCACAAACGGTCCAGTGCCTATCGGATCGTCAGCCCATCTATCGCCGCCCGATTCGATGTTGTCTCTGTTGACTACGAAAGTCACCGGATATGTCAGCTTGGCGATGAAATACGGTTTAGGGGTATCGATCTCCACCTCCAGTGTGTGGTCATCCACAACGGTTATGCCCGAAGCCGATGTCGCGTTTCCATCGACGATATCGTTGATCCCCACGATGTCCCCAAGGAACTCCTTCACAATCGGCGAACCAGTTTCCGGCAGTGCGGCGCGCTCCCATGACCACTTGAAATCTGAAGCTGTTACCGGGCTGCCGTCACTGAAAACGGCATCCTCACGCAACTTGAACCGGTAAACCGTTCCGTCCGAGCTTACCGTGAAGCCTTCCGCCAAATCGAGCGCCACCGGTTCGTTAGGGCTGTCGGTCAAGCGCATCAACCCACCAAACACTTCAATCACGATGTCGTACGAAGTACTGTCCGTCGTCAACGCCGGATCCAGCGTGGTCGGATCGGCGCCGAGCAATTTGAAGACACCACCGCGTCGGGCATCGAATTCACGCTCGTTGATTTCCTCAACCGCCTCCATTTCAGCTTCTGCAGTCTCATTCGCCTCCGTCGCTGCCGCTATGTCCGCTTCCGCAGTTGCCTCTGCAACAGCGGTCGATGTTGCTTGTGCGATCGCCGTCGCTGTGGGAGCCACGCTCGAAATAGCTTGAGATTCTGGCTCCTCCGTCGGAACGGTTGTCGCCGTAGGTTGCGGCGCCGCGGTTGCCGTCGGCGGGACCGGAGTCGCAGTAGGATCTGCCGAGCTACATCCAATCGCGAATACTGTCGCGAGCGCAACTCCGGCTATCAACAATCTTGAGGCGAATTTCATCTCGCGCCTCTCCTTCAGTTCTCTGGTTCGTTGTTTCTCGTGCTAAATACAAAGTATCAAATCCATCTCTGAATTTGGTAAAACACGTGCGTCTGAAATATCGGGCGGGCGACCACCGATTGACCATCCTCCCGATGAACGTTTACAACCCGAGCAGGCGTATCTCAGCCGTCTATGTAGACGTACTGATAAATCGGAACGGACAACGGCGGGAACGTCATGCCTCCAACCCGCTGCTTCACCAGCACCTTTCCCTCTACTCCCCACCACAGCGGCAGCCAAGCCGCATCTTCCACGATCATCTCTTCGGCATCTTGATACAGCTTGATCCGACGCACCGGGTCCGCCTCGACATTTGCCTGTTCGAGCAAGGCATCAACTTCTGGGTTCGAGTAGTTGGTGTTATTGATCGAACTGCCAGTCCTGAACAATACGTCTACGAACGTGTGAGGATCTGGGTAGTCCGCCTGCCACGCTAACGAGAACGCCTGCAAGCGGTTGCGATGCAAGTCCTGCAGGAACGTCGCCCACTCTACCTGCTGAATCTCTACGTCGACCCCGAGAGCGCGTCGCCACATGTCAGCCACTACTTCAGTCGTCAAGCTAGGAGATCCACCAGTTCCCGGTAATGTAATCACAATCCGGGGACGCGTTTCAGGATCCGCATACTTCGACTTCGCCAACTCTTCATTTGCTCTCTCCTCGTCGAAACTCAATCCTTCCAGATCGGGGTTGAAACCAACGAATCCAGGCGGGATCACACCCGTCGCGGGTCTCACAAGATCGGAGAAAACCGCGTTGGCCACCAGTTGCTTGTCGACTGCAAAGTTAAGCGCACGCCGAAAGTGCACGTCATCGAACGGCGGCTCTTCCACATTGAATCCGATATAGCTGGTGCTGAAAGAAGGCGGGACCTCGACGACATCCTTCGACAACTCTTCCTCTGGATCAGTGACGCGTTCAAGGTCTGCAAGACCGATACCGGTGATGTCGATCTCATCGTTCTCATACATCGCCATCGCTGATCCACCTGCCAAAAGCATGTGCACCTCATCCAAATATGCAGGGTCGCCCCAATAGTTCGGGTTCTTGGACAAGATCATCCGTTCTCCGATACTGTAGCTCTTGAGCACAAATGGCCCCGTGCCGACTGGGTCGTCGGTCCAGTTTTCACCACCCGATGTCACGTTGTCACCGTTAACTACGAACGCTATCGGATACGTCAGCTTCGCGATGAAGTACGGCTTCGGCGCGTCTATCGTGACTTGGAGCGTAAGGTCGTCGATCACCTCAATGCCTTCGGCCGTCGTCGCCTCGCCATCGATGATCGCTTGCACACCAATAATGTCCCCGAGGAATTCGTCAACGATCGGCGATTCTGTTTCTGGCAATGCAGCTCGTTCCCATGCCCACTTGAAATCCGATGCCGTAAGCGACGAGCCATCACTGAATTTCAAATCGTCCTTGAGGACGAACTTGTAGGTTTTCCCTCCGTTGCTCACGGAGTAGCTCTCGGCCAAATCCATCGCTATGGGATCTTCAGACTCCCCGGTCAACTTGACTAGACCGCTGAACAACTCGATCACGATCGCGTAAGATGTCCCATCTGTCACCAACGCTGGGTCGAGTGTCGGCGGATCCGCCCACAGCCTTCTGAAAACCCCTCCGATCGGTTTGTCATCACCGACGTGCTCTGGCGTCTGCAACAGTTCCGGCGCAACCTTTGCTTGACCCGTTGGTGTTGGTCGCTCGGATCGTGCCGGAGGCGGCGTCGAAACCACCGTCGGTACTTGCGTCGCAGTAGGCTCGGGGATCGGTGTAGACGTCGGTTCCTCTTCGCTCGCGCAAGCCACGGCAAACATAGCCAACGCGGCGAGCAACGAAACGCCTAAGAAACGTGCCTTCTTCATCATCTATCTCCAGTCATCTACAGATTTCTCAGTGCTTGATATTTGTTACGTAATCGCCATGCTGCGCGGATTTAGTATCCCGCGACTCGATATCACAACAATGTCAGACTCAATCCCAAAATCGCAGATTCCAGCAATGCGGACATTTCTGATCCATCTTTCAGTCGATTCTCTTCTAGTTCGTAGCACCGCGTCTTCAGTTGCTTACAGAAGATTGAAGATACGCCTTCAGGAAACTGTCCAAATCACCTTCAAGCACGCCGCGTGCGTTAGACACCTCGTGATCGGTGCGGTGGTCCTTCACCATCTGATATGGATGCAACACGTAGCTCCGTACTTGTCTTCCAAACTCCGCTGAGACGTGATCACCCTTCAGTCTCGCCTGTTCCGCAGCACGTCGTTGATTCTCGAGATCCGTTAAGCGAGCGTGGAGGATTTTCATGGCCACTTGGCGGTTCTGGGCCTGTGAACGTTCATTTTGCACCGAAACCACAATGCCGGTCGGCTCGTGCGTCAATCGCACCGCGGTAGAGTTCTTCTGAACGCTCTGTCCGCCGTGCCCACTAGCTCGAAACGCCTCCATACGAACCTCAGACGGATCGATCTCGACTTCATCCGCGTCATCAGGCTCCGGATATACCTCCACCAGTGAAAAACTGGTGTGCCGACGGTGACCGGAGTCGAAGGGCGACAGCCGTACTAACCGATGCACTCCACGTTCCGACTTCAGATATCCGTAAGCATGGTCACCGGTCACGCGCAACGCCGCAGATTTGATGCCGGCTTCCTCACCAGGCGTGAAATCGAGTACTTCGGTGTCGTGTCCCGATTGCTCGCCCCATCGCGCGTACATCCTCAACAACATCTCCGACCAGTCTTGGGCGTCAACTCCACCTGCGCCTTGCTTCACGGATAATATCGCCGGCCTACCATCATGTTCTCCGTTGAGTTGAAGCCTGAATTCGTGTTTTTCCAAGTCGGAACGCAGAACTGTCGCGTCCAGTACCAACTGATCCAACATCCCGTCATCCGACTCACCGCCTGCCAATTCCACAAACTCGACTAATTCTTCAGATCGTTGAACCAACCCATCCCAAATAGAAACATCTCTCTTGAGCGCGTTTAAATGCTGCATATGCGATTGCGCCCGCTTGTGATCCGACCAAAATCCCTGATCCAGCGTTTGCCGCTCCAACTCGGCTATCTTCAACCGTTTTTCGGGTAAGTCAAAGATGCCTCACGATCTGCGCTATCCGCCCGCGCAACTCTTCAGCATCAGATTGCAGTTGAGGATCCATAAGACAAATCAAGTACTGTACTGGGCAAACGTCTAAGGCCTATTCAAAGATATCTGCTATTGGGAGTTTCCAGCCAGGGACGGCTATGCCGCCATCTAAGACATCTCCCGGTTCAAGGATTTGCGTTTCGCGGCTTGACGAGTGAACTTCAACTCGGCGCACCCTCGGACGAACCACTACTACCATCTTGCATCCGTAGCGCAGATAATCAGCAACCTTCTGGGTGATGTGTTGCTCTCGTTCACTCGGGGAGATCACCTCCACGGCCAAGTCTGGTGCGCCCTGGAAGAAGCCTTCAGGCGATCCAGATGCTGGCAATCTCGACTCTGATACGAATGAGACATCGGGCGCCAAGACATGGTCTACAGCCAACTGATATCCAGTGTCGGCTAGCACGACTCGTCCCAATCCCATCCTGGTGACGTGGCTACGCAGGTGCATATTGATTTCACTTCCGATTTCGCCATGCTCAAAACCAGCCGGGGGCATCTTTACCAACGCTCCTCTCACGAGTTCATACTTGAACCCGTCTTCCGGCATGGCGTAAAACTCTTCCGCCGTCACGTAAATCTGTTGTATCGCCGACATCTAACGCGTCTTGACCCCCATCACATCTCTTCATGGGGTCTCTGCTCACTCTTACTCCGTACACCATCTTAAACCATTCGGCAGGACGCAATCCCTCCTTGATATACACAACGCCCCTCGGTTTCCCGAGGGGCGTTTACTTTCACTCTGGCTTCCCGACTGCGCGGGAATGGCAGGGTGTCACAGGAACGACCGCAACTTCCCTTACGGCGCGATGTCGTGGTCGCTGGTGTAGTAGACCCAGACACCGGTTCCGATCGTGATGCTGTCGATATCCTTCACGACGTCCCACGTGTTGTTGATGTGGTCCCACGTGTAGGCACGAGTGTAGTTGCCGAGGTATTCAGTAGCAGTGATCGGGTCATTGTTGTTGTTACGCAACGTCTCACCCGCGTTATCCTGCGTCTGATCGCCGTCGACATCTACCACACCGACGAAGTTCCAGCCCTCGTCTGTCGGGATGTCCGACGGGTTCGGCTGACCATCCGTACCACGGTCACCCTTGCCAGCAAGCTGCACGGCTTGCGTGACGAAGCCTGTCGAGTGGACCCAGTAGCCGTAGCGAGCTTCGACATCGTTCAACGTCGCGTACTCGTCGTTGGTTGTCCAAACACCGTCGACACGTGTCGCCATGCGCCACGGGCTGACCGGCTCGGTCGCGTTCCAACCGATGACCTGGTCAACAGCCTCTTCCGTGAACACCGCGTGCAACGCACGATCGATCGGGTTGGCCGGGAAGGAGACCGAGTTCCAACCTGCAAGCAGGTCGAGCACGAACGAAGCTCGCGCTTTCACTGTGAATGAGTAGGTGTGCTCGCCGGTGTTGTTTGCGGCGTCGTTAGCCTCGACGTAGACCTCGTACTTGCCGTACGCCAGCGGTTCCGGCCACCATACGAACTCATTGCCTTCAAGGTCCTGCACGTCATCCGTGTAGTCAACCCCGTCAACTTCGAATGTAGTCACCTCCACTGTAGTGCCTTCGTCGTCGAAGTCAAGCAAGACGAACGGTCGCGGCTCAAACACGTCGCTACCAGCTGCTGGTACGAGTTCGCTGTTCTCGCCGTCGCCCCATGCTGCCTGCAACTCAGTGTCGTAGTTGAAGGTGACAGTCGCGGACGAGTAGTTGTGCAAGTTCGCACCTGCATTGTTCTCATACGAACTGGTGTCTCGACCCCAGACAATCACCGCCAACTTGCCATTGGCAAGTTTTTGGCTTTCACTCGAAAGGTTGGACCACTCGAACTGCCAGAGGTTGCCTCGGCGAGCGTGCGCAGAAGTCACTACTACGTCGAAGTATGCGCGTTCTTCAGCATCAGCATCGCAGGTAGTGTTGCCCTTCGGATCCGTTTGATCATCCGCATCGTCAAGAGGTTCGACCTCGTCAAGGTCTCCTTGCTTAATCGGGCCCTGACGGTTCTTTGCGAACGTGGCAACGCCGTTCTCATCATCCGGGTCGCCCCAAGTGAGACCGTTACACACAACTGCGAATTTAGGAGCGCCTTGGATGTCCTCATCAGATGTGATCGAGATCAGCATCTGGTTCTTCGTCAGCTCTGACGGTCCTTCGCCGGCGATATCCTCGTTCAGACCCGAGCCACCGCTCAAGGTGACCGTGAAGGTCGGCAGGATACCGTCGTTCAGCGTGAAGCCTTCTAGACGTCGAGAGGTCGATTCGTTGCCCGCCAAGTCGACAACCGACTTGCCAGCCGCCAATTCGACGTGAGGCGTCTCGTCCGGTTCAAGCGTCTCCTCAAGCAACAAGTAAACGTTGTTGCCGTCAACGTCGACATCTACGATAGTCCCATCGGAGCCGTTGTCCAGCTGCACCGCGAAGGTGTCAGTGCCGACCGATTCCGCCGCGATGTCGCCGTCAAAGACGACCACTACACCAGAGCTGCTGGCGGCACGGTCGCCGTTTTCATCAGTGAAGAATCCGGTCGCAGACTGATCAGCCTCAAACACGGGGTCGACATCATCGAGGCGGTACACGTGTCGCGAGTACCAGCCGAGAACGTTGTGCTTGTCATCGTCATCGCGTTCCTTCGACACCGTGCCGTAGTCGTGGATGAAGAGCGGATCGTTACTTTCGCTGTCCGAGAAACCAAAGTTGCCCGCACGGTCTAGAACGACCGCCTGAATGTCGATCGCGTTGTTGTACTCGTTGCCTCCACTCGGAGGGAAGTCGATACGCACTACCGCGTCGAATTCGCCGCTCTCGGCACCGTCGTCGTAGTCTTCTGCATCCGCAACCTTGTATGGATCGGAGTCGGCAGGATTGCTGGATTCGGGGTCGTGATAGACATCGCCGCTCTCAATGATCCCGAACGTGCCGGGACCATCTTGGTAGCCGGAGTAGTGCCCGCGCAAACCTGCTACAGCGGTGTCGTCTTCACATCCGGTTGTCTCGTCGCCTTCGTCTGCTTTGGCATCAACACACACGTAACCACGCTCGCCAGCACCTGATTCATTTACGGAGAAATTCCACACCGGCGTGTCATCGTTGCTGTCATCACTGTTGTCCGCGTAGAGCTTGAACGAATCGGCACGCAGACCGGAGCCTCCGTCCGTGAAACGACCGAACACGTCGGGAGAGTCGTCTTTGCTGCTCGCCCCGTCCACAGGCTCGTCCAATTCGATGATCGGCGGGGCCGTGTCGATCTGGATCTCGATCGAGTTAGTGTCGCCGTTAGAGTCTCGGTAAGAGACTTTCACCGGACCGCCTACGACTCCCAGCACCGCGGCTATGTCATTACCATCAGCGTCTGCGTAACCTGGGCCGGTTGCGGGGCCAGTTTCTCGACCCCAGTCTTGCCGATTATCGTCGTCATCCAGCCCAGCCCCATTGGCATCCGTCAACCGCAAGTAGCCTTCATATACCCCAGTGAAGCGGCCTGTCTCTTTCAGCCAAAGGTTCTGGCTGGCAGCATCACCGTCAGCGCTTGCTGACAAAGAGAGAGCCTGCTGGTCCGCGTCCGCGTCTCGGGCTTCAGCATCCACGAATACCGGCGATACCATTCCGGCAGGATTACCTGCAATACCATCGTATTCGCCTTTTTTCTTACCGCCGACCAGTTCTTCTTCTTCGCTGGTCTGATAGTAGATGTACTGGACGACCACTCCGCCCGTACCCTCAGGCACTGACACGGTCACGCGCATCCATGGTGCGAGGTCGTCTGCCTCGCCAGTACTCAGGTCTTCGTCCAATGTGACGTAGTCCTTAAGGTTCACTACATTATTGGCGGGTTCCCCGTTAACCGTGCCGAACCAATACACTTCACCGTCGTTCTCTGGTGCCATCGGGTAGTCATTGCTTCCGTCTCCGGTCAGCAAGAATTCGGAGGTCCCAGAGGCCGCAACTGCTCCACCAGTAAAAGTAACGTCGCTCTCACTAGTCAACTGAAGCTGGGCCGTGTCGGCGGTATTGGGATCGTTATCATAATCACCCATTACCAGCAAATCCGCTGACAGCTTTTCACCAAGTGCCGTCCTGATCGTAGTCCGGATTGTGGCGTCCAGTGTCTGCGCCCCAACTGCGAACAACACACCAGTTCTCTTGTCACGCCCCTTGTCTTCGATGCTGATCTTGATCAGGTCGGCGTTCTTCAAGATTGCGCGAGGAGCATCGCCCGAGGTCTTCGGGTCGATCGCGTAGGTGGCGTAGACCGAGTCGACTTCCATAATCGCCTTGCTATCACCCACGACATACTCCGCATCGTCCCCTGCATCATCGCCGTCAAGACAATCGTCAACGCCGAAAACGTCGTCGTTCGTCGTGTAGCACGTCCCGACGTTCACTACGTCGATCGTTCCGGTTGCCGCGTCTAACGTAGACGAATCGCCGGCGCGAACCGACAATACCCCTACAGCCAGGATCAGCACGGCCAGAGCCGTCAAGATTCTCGATGAAAGCTGCACAGCTGCAGTCCTCCTCTATCTATATCTCTACCGGTTCGATACCCGAAACAGCTACCCCGACACTTAAAGCGTCGGCGCCAAAGCGGTCTTGCCCGGATGTTTCCATAGCACTCTCAAGACGCGCAACGAGAACCACGCCCGAAGGCACGCCCTGAAATCTATATGATACCGAATATATGCCACCGCGCGCGACATGTCAATCAATTTCTATCAAACACTTGAGATACGCCACGACACACAACCACGGACCCTCACCCTAGCCCTCTCCCGC
>JAAXHR010000405.1:6067-14053 GCA_012270805.1 Dehalococcoidia bacterium | reverse complement strand
CCGTTCACGTACTCCGTCAGCGTCATCACGTTGAGGTCTCCGTCCGCATCGCCGGCTGTCTCGGGCGCGTAGACCGCCTCGACAGCACATCTGGCGGTGTCGATTGAAGTGAAACACGGAATTCGACGTTCGACTGCTGCCCTACGGATGTAGAACCCGTCCTGTTCGGCATCGCGCCCGCCTGTCGGGACATTGACGACAGCCTTAACCGTACCGTCGTTGATGACGGTGACCACGTTCGCACTGTTGGCGGACAATAGACGTTCCACTTCGGTAACCTCGTACCCCAAGCTACGCACGAAGTTCGCTGTACCTGATGTCGCGTAAATTCCATGACCGTTTTCACCGAGGGTTCGGATCAGACGCTCCGCGTCTGGTTTGGCTGAATCTGCGATGCTCAACAAAACGTTGTCGCCGTGATTGATCGAGTGCGATGACGCTATCAGCGCCTTGGTGACGGCTGGAACGTAAGATCGGTCTATACCCATCACCTCGCCTGTCGATTTCATCTCGGGACCGAGGAATGTGTCGACGCTCGTTAGTTTCGACATCGAGAACACGGGAGCCTTGACGGCGACGAGGTCTTTTCGGGGCATGAGCCCGGTGCCCCACTTCAAATCTCGAAGTCGTTTGCCCAGCATCACTTGCGTGGCGATCCGAATCATCGGGATGCCCGTAACTTTGGAAATGAACGGTATCGTCCTTGACGATCGGGGATTTACCTCGATGATGTAGGTTTCGCTACTTGCTATATCGTCTTGGCTCCGGCCCGGATCCGCCGCGTTGCTCCTATACGTGCCGCCACCAGTGATCACATACTGGATATTCATCAACCCCCGCACATTCAACATCCGCCCGATGCGTCGTGTGTAGTCGACGATCGTTTCTACCTCATCGCCAGTAAGCCAGATCGCCGGATACACCGCGAACGAGTCGCCTGAATGCACCCCTGCTCGCTCAATATGCTGCATGATTCCTGGAACCAGCACGTCTTGTCCGTCACAGACCGCATCGACTTCAACCTCGATCCCTTGGAAGTAACGATCGATGAGGATTGTCTGGCCGGACGCGGCTTCCAGCGCGCGATCGAAATAGCGTTCCAATTCGCTTGGTTTGTCGACAATCTCCATGGCGCGACCGCCGAGGACGTAACTCGGCCGTACCAGCAGCGGGTAACCGAGGTTGTCGGCGAGGGCGAGCGCGGTCGCGGTGTTGGTTGCAGTGCCACCTGGCGGCAACGGCAAGCCGTTTGACGCCGCCAACCGTTCGAATCTGCCTCGATCCGTAGCGTTATCGATCACTTCCGGGTCCGAACCGAGCACCATGTCCTGCAATCCGGCTGCGTTCAGCGATTGCGACAAGTTGATTGCGGTCTGCCCGCCAAATTGGACCACGATGTTCGGTCGCTCAGGGTCGTCGCGTGAAGCTGATCCGCTACCCATCTCGTTGTCGATGACATCGCGGACGCTCTCGTCATCCAGCGGTTCAAAGTAGAGGCGGTCAGACGTGTCGAAATCGGTCGAAACCGTCTCTGGGTTGGAATTGATCATCACTGCGCGGATGCCTTCGCTCTGCAACGCCCACGCGGCGTGCACCGAACAGTAGTCGAACTCGATGCCCTGCCCGATGCGAATCGGTCCCGACCCAATTACCACCGCCGATCTTCCATCAATCGGTTCGGCCTCGTTCTCTTCTTCATATGTGCCGTAGAAATACGGCGTCGAGGCCTCGAATTCTCCCGCGCAGGTGTCGACCATCTTGTAAACCGGAACGATTCCGAGTTCTTTGCGCAAATCTCGGACACGTTCGGAGAGCCCGATACCGGTGAATTCCGCAATATCCTCATCACTCAACCCAACGCGTTTGGCACGACGTAGCAGTTCGGCGCTCAAACCTTCAGCATCACGCAATTCTCGTTCGACATCAACAATACGCGCGAGGGACCGCATGAACCACAGGTCGATGCCAGTATTCAGGGTTAATTCTTCTGGCGTTGCGCCGGTACGCAGTTTGAACGCGAGTTTCCACAACCTCAGATCATCTCCCGACAGATCGATGTCCTGCAAGCCGTTGTCTCGCCACGCCGGATCTTCCCATCGCAACGACCTCTTTCCATCCTCCAAAGAACGGATCGCTTTCATCAACGCCGCCTCGAAGCTGCGATCGACCGCCATCACCTCTCCGGTCGCCTTCATCTGAGTTCCAAGAGAACGATCGCCGCTACCGAACTTGTCGAATGGCCAGCGGGGAATTTTGGCAACACAGTAGTCTAATGCCGGTTCAAACGCAGCGCGCGTCTTGCCGGTCACGACGTTGCTGATCTCATCCAGACAGAGTCCGAGCGCTACCTTCGCCGCCACTCTGGCAATCGGATATCCAGTCGCCTTGCTCGCCAACGCGGACGATCGAGATACGCGAGGGTTGACTTCGATCACGTAGTACATTGGGCCTTCGTCGTCGTACCTAGAGCCTTCGCCGAGTTGCGCACCAACTTCCTTGCCGGGTCGGTACGCGAACTGGACGTTGCATCCGCCTTCAATCTCGAGGCCGTCGATGATGTGTAGCGCGGCGGTTCGGAGCCGCTGGTAGTCCTTGTCGGTAAGGGTTTGGCTCGGGGCAACGACGATCGAGTCGCCGGTGTGGACACCCATCGGATCGAAGTTTTCCATATTGCACACGGTGATGACGTTGCCGGCGCTGTCCCGCATGACCTCGTATTCGATCTCTTTCCAGCCGAGCAACGATTTTTCGATCAATACTTGCCCGACGAGGGAAGCCGTGAGGCCGGATTCGACGATCTCATGGAGTTCTTCGATGCCGTTTGCAACACCACCGCCGGTTCCACCTAACGTGTACGCAGGTCGAACGACGATCGGATATCCGATCTCTTCGGCGGCCTTTTCGGCATCGGCAATTGATGTAACCGCGATGCCGTAAGAGATCGGTTCTCCGATCTCTTCCATGAACGATGCGAAGAGTTCGCGGTCTTCGGCCTTGCGAATGCTTTCGGTCTTGGTGCCCATGACGACGACATCTTTCAAGGCCCCGGCTTCTTCGAGCTCAACTGTGAGGTTTAGGCCGGTTTGACCGCCCAGAGTTCCGAGGATGCCATCTGGTCTTTCGCGTTCGATGATTCTCTGAACGACTGGGACGGTAAGTGGTTCGATGTAAACGCGGTCCGCGACATCTTCATCGGTCATGATGGTGGCAGGATTGGAATTGACGAGCACCACCTCGACGCCCTCTTCGCGGAGCGATTTGCAGGCTTGCGTCCCGGCGTAGTCGAACTCGGCGGCCTGACCGATGACGATAGGGCCGGATCCGATGACCAGCACCTTATTCAGGTTTGCGTTTCGGGGCATTTGTGCTCGCTAATCGTTGATGGCGCGTTGGCTCACAGCGGCGATGAACTCGTCGAAAATCTTCTCACTGTCATGCGGTCCGGGTGATGCTTCTGAGTGGAACTGGATAGTCATGATGCGGTGGGTTTCGTCCGCGAGGCCTTCCACGGTGTTGTCATTGAGGTTGATGTGAGTCACTCTCACCCCAGGGCGATCAGGGAGTTTATTTGGATCGACGGCGTAACCATGGTTGTGTGCAGTCACGTAGACGCGGCCGGTCCTGACATCTTGAACGGGTTGGTTGCCGCCGCGATGTCCGAAGTGGAGCATGAAAGTGTCGGCGCCCAACGCCCGCGCGACCAGTTGGTGCCCGAGGCAGATACCGAGAGTGGGTATCGAATTTGTGCCATCGCCATCTAGATCGGAGAGGTCGCGAATGGTTTCAACCGGACCATCGAGGACCGCCGGATCGCCGGGGCCTGGAGACAGGACGATACCGTCGGGGTCGAACGCTTTCACTTCAGACGCGCTGACATCGCACGAAAAGACCTTCACTTGGCAGTTGCGGGCCTTCATGCTGCGGAGAATGTTCCATTTGACACCGAAATCTATCACTGCGATGCGTAGCGGGCCGTCGGTACTGTTTATGTTTTCTGCGACACCTTCTCGACGCGATCTGATCATCAGCTCTTCAGCAGGACGAGTGCCATCAGTCCCGTCGCCGTGCCATTCGAACTCCTCTTTGGTCGCGACTTCATCTACCCAGTTCTGATCGCCATACCACTGCGCTGCTTCCAACGCCGCTGTCGCCAACTCCGCGTTGTCTCCCTGCACAATGACACCCATCATCACCCCAGCCGACCTTATGCGCCGCGTGATCGCTCGCGTGTCCACCCCTGACACCCCCGGTATGCCGTTCCTCTCAAGGTATTCGTGAACCGTCATTTCTGAATGCGGATGCGAAGGCGCGTCGCAGTCGTCGCGCACAACGAACCCCTTGACCTGAATCTGCTTCGATTCGGCATCCCTGAGGTTGATGCCGTAGTTGCCGATCAAGGGGTACGTCGGAACCAATATCTGTCCACCATACGAAGGGTCGGTAAGCATCTCCTCGTAACCTGTCATTGAGGTGTTGAAAACTACGAGGCCTACCGATTCTTCCTCCGCACCCAATCTATGGCCGCGGAACACTGAGCCATCGCTCAAAGCTAGCAACGCAGTGCCGCGTGAATCGCTAGACATTGTTCCCCTCGCCCTCATTTGCGTCCCACACTTTCACCCCGCCGACGAAAGTTGCGACCACGCGTCCAGTGACCTTGCTATCGATCATCGGGGTGTTGGAACTCTTGGAACCCAGCGTCGCCCGGTCAACCCGCCACTCGGCGTACGGATCAATAACGACTACGTCAGCCTTGGCTCCGGATCTGAGGGTGCCGATGCCTGCATCGTGGAGGATTGCGCTTGGGCCAGCTGTCAATCGTTCGATTACGAGTTTGATGTCGATACCTGCTATACCGAGGGTCAGCGGTAAAGCGGTTTCAAGGCCGATGATTCCGTTCGCGGCTTCGGTAAATGTGCAGACTTTATCCGTTTCGGCATGCGGGGCATGGTCAGTACCTACTGCGTCGATCGTACCGTCAGCCAAACCTTCAACCAACGCCATCCGGTCGTCCTCTGTCCGCAACGGCGGCGCCATCTTGGCCTGGGTGTAGTATGCGTTTTCAGTCAAGAAGGGCGGGACATTGCCGTTTTCGCCATAGACCCATCGCTCGGTCAAAGCCAGGTGATGCGGTGTCACCTCAGCGGTGACTTTGATCGATTCGAACTTGGCTATACGGATCAACTCGACCGATTCAGCAGTTGAAACATGCGGGATGTGCAAACGCCCGTTGGTTATGCGAGCGAGCTCAATGTCGCGGGCAATCATCATTGATTCGGCACTGTTGGGAATACCGCGCAGGCCAAGATGTGAAGCGACGACGCCCTCATTCATATCCCATTCAGCGACTAAACCTCGGTCTTCGGCGTGATTGATGATCGGCAAATCGAGATCGGTAGAGTAAGTCAACGCTTGACGCATCAGGTGAGGCGACATTACCGGGTCGCCGTCGTCGGAGAAACCGACAGCACTTGCATCTGCCAACTCGTGCATCGGTGCCAATTCGCCGCCTTTACGCCCCTTGGTGATGGCGCCGATCGGTCGTACTCGAACGGCAGACTCCGATACGCAACGGAGCATCAATTCTCCGACTACCGACGCGTTATCTTGCGCCGGGTACGTGTTGGGCATCACGCAAATAGTCGTGAAACCGCCGCGAACCGCGGCATCTGATGCAGTCTTGGGGTCTTCCTTCCACTCTTGGCCGGGAGTCCGTAAATGCGTGTGCAGATCGATGAAACCGGGAGCAACGATCATCCCTGACGCGTCGAACTCGGCCCACCCGTCGAACAGCTGAGTTGTGCCGCGCGCCTCGATTCCACCGACTGCGCCTTCAACTAAAACGACATCGGCAACAGAATCAAGCCCTTGCGACGGGTCAATCACTCTGCCGTTTCGGATAACCAGTGGGCGTGTTTGCTGATTCACAGGATCTCTCTCGTAGGACCGCAGTAGTGCTCCAACACGGCCATCCGCATCGCCACGCCGTTTTCGACTTGGTTTTCAACCAGGCTCAATGAACCGTGAGCGATATCAGTGCTGATCTCAAGCCCTTCGTTCATCGGTCCGGGGTGCATGACAGGCGCTCCCGGTTTCGCCAACGCCAGACGTTGGGCGTTGATTCCCCAGACACGCGAGTATTCGTTTACATCCGGCAACAGACCAGACGTTTGTCGCTCGAGTTGCAACCGCAGACACATAATCGCGTCAGCGTGGCGGACCGCGTCTTCGACCGATTCGTGGACAGTCACCTCGGTGTCTGGGATACCCAGGGAGTTGGAACCCGGCGACCAGTCTTGTGGAAGCAGTGTGGGTGGTCCAGCAATGGATATTTCAACACCCATTTTGCGAAATGCGATGATGTCGGAGCGGGCGACTCTGGAGTAGAGGATGTCGCCGACCAGCGCTAGTTTTGCGCCTTGCAGGTTTCCGAGATGGTCCTGCAACGTCAAAACGTCAAGTAGCGCTTGTGTGGGATGGCCGTGCGCTCCATCACCAGCGTTGATTACAACTGCGTCGACATGCCGTGCGATGAAGTGCGGTGCGCCCGAATGCGGGTGACGGACAATCAACGCGTCGATGCCCATCGCGTCGAGTGTCAACACAGTGTTTAGCAGAGATTCGCCCTTATTCACACTGCTCGTTGACGCTGCGATGTTGATCACATCGGCGCCAAGAGCCTTCCCGGCATGCTCGAACGAAACCCGTGTACGCGTGCTGTTCTCGAAGAACAGGGTGTAGATTGAGCCGCCGCGTAAGGAGTCCGATTTGAATGGCCGGGATGCTCTGAGCTGGCGGAACTCGCTAGCTCGCTCTCGGAGTTTATGGATTTGTTCTGGAGTTAGGGAATCGACGTCAAGAAGGTGCTTGGAATCCGCGTTCAACGCCGTTGCGTCGTGTTGAGAAACCTTGTCCAGAGTCATGGTCACTTACCGACACCTCCGTTGCGAGTTGCTGGAATATTGCGAGTTATCGCAACACGGTCTTCGCCATCCACCTCCACCAACCGAACATGGACGCGTTCGGTCCGCGATGTCGGCACGTTGCGGCCGACGAAATCCGGGTTGATCGGCAGCTCGCGATGCCCGCGATTGATCAACACCGCCAGCTGTACGTACGCGGGGCGGCCCGACTGCATCAAGGCGTCCAACGCGGCACGCGCAGTACGTCCGGTATGGAAGACATCGTCGACAACCACGACACGCGCTCCAACCACGTCAACGTCTCCCATGCCGTTCAACGGTTCTGCACCATTGGATCCGTTCGCGTGCCGGCGATGCGCATCGTCGCGAAACGCCGACGGATCGAGGACCGCTGTTAGAGGTCGCACCGATTCGAACTGTTCTATCAGATCCGCGAGTCGAACTGACAGGTGTTCGCCCCGAGTCGGGATGCCAGCGATCAGAAGATTTTCAGCCCCATGATTGCGCTCAATGATCTCATGCGCCATCCGTGCCAACGCTCGGCGCATCTCTGACCCGGTCATCAGGTTCCGTTCGAAGCTTTGATCGCTCTCGGACATACAGGTGCGATGCTCGCCGTTGCGCGCTTGGGCTAATAAGAAACGCCCTCGTCGTTGACCGACGAGGGCGTTTGTGTTTCGTTACCGCAGGCGTGCCTATGCCTAAATGGAGTAAGCCACTTACACGGAAAGATCTCGCACCTTGCCAGCCACACGGGACTGATTTAAAGGCCTATGCTGTCACGAACGGGTGATTAGCGGGTTGTCCACTCCAGTTACAACTGCTTGTTTCGCTCTAAGAATCGATGCTATCACGAGAACCGCGACGGACTGAATCCGCTGTATCTCGAGCCATTTTCGCTTTGACCTAACGCTATATCAGCCGCCAATTTCCCAATTGCCGGCCCCAATTCAATGCCGATCGGGCCTCCGCCGGTCGCCGCGACAAAGCCTCGCGCATCCGGGATTTCGCCAATGATTGGTAGCCCGTCCAATGTCGCGGGGCGAAGGCATGCGGTCTGATG
>JAAXHR010000405.1:0-5990 GCA_012270805.1 Dehalococcoidia bacterium | reverse complement strand
ACGTGCAACAAGCCGTCTGGTTTGGACGACGCGTAGTCTGAACCCCACCAGAGCGCGACAGGAAGAGGAGGTTCATCGCCCAGATCGTAGCGCAGTATCTCGCCTTTTAATGGGAATACGGGCAGATCAATGTGAGATGTTGAGGTGCCTCGGGCTAGCAACTTGCGGCTCCACGCCCCCGCGGCCAGAACGACAATGCCGGCGGAAACCGTGCCATCGGTTGTGTTTATGCCGGATACCGCGCCATTTGCGATGTTTATCTCGGACACCTCGGCGTTTATCAACCGAACCCCGTTATGTTCTGCCGCTCTCCACAACGCGTTGGTGAAACCACTCGGCGATATCTCTCTCGTGCCACCAAGGTAGAGACCACCGACAACTTCGGCAGAAACCCGGGCCTCGATATGGCTGAGCTCGCCGTATGCGAGCCATCTAATATCAGGACGGTCTTCTGGCCACTCATCGCGGAGAAATCCAGCGACACCCGACGGCTTCAGATGCGCGGCTTCACCATCATCAAACGCCAGTACCAAACCTGCTTTTTCAACAAAATCGTAGTCAACCCCGGATTGTTCAGGAAGAACTTCCGCCAATTCGTGATGCAGTTCAATCGATTCCGCGCGGAACCATTCCACTGGCGGACTGCCGGGAGGTGGTTGGAACCGAGTGTGCAGTGATCCAAACGCGAATCCCGAGGCGTGCGCCGCAATGGAATCTTTTTCAACCAGAGCAACGCTATGGTCAGCTGATGAGAGATAGTAAGCCGCAGCGCATCCGCTGATGCCACCACCGATCACTATCGCGTCGTAACTCATCTTTCAAATGCCAGCCGGGTCATGCTCAGACTCTAACGCGAGCGCATCGTGGCGTAGACCTCATCGGTCTGTCTGCGGCGCCGACGCGCCACTCCAGTAGTTTGCGCTGCGATCGCAACCTGCTGTGCAACATTCCGCGCAACGTTTCTGTCAAACACGCTCGGAATGATGAAATCTGGGTCGAGATGTTCGCCCGGTATTACATCGGCAATCGCCTGCGCCGCCGCAATCTTCATCTCCTCGTTGATGTCCGATGCGCGAACATCCAACACCCCGCGGAACAGGCCGGGGAAACACAGCGAATTGTTTATCTGGTTCGGATAGTCAGTGCGACCCGTTGCCATGATGCGAACGTTGTCAGGGATGTTCTCCGGCCAAATCTCAGGATTGGGGTTTGAAAGTGCGAACACTATGGCATCGTCAGACATGCTTGCGACCTGTTCCCGCGTCAGAAGATCGGGACCTGCCAAGCCCAGTACGAAATCCGCTCCTTTGATGCATTCGGTCAATGACCCGTCGGCGTTTTCCGGATTAGTGTTGTCGGCGAACCACTGCTTCATCACATTCCCATCGTAGTCCCGATCTCGCGACAATGCGCCTTGCCGGTCAAAGCCGACTATGTCCTTAATGCCGTACGACAACATGATCTTCGTGCACGCCGTCCCCGATGCACCAGCGCCCAAGACCACCGTCTTCAGCGCTCTGGGCTCCTTGTCAACCAACTTCAACGCGTTAATCAGTCCTGCTAACACCACAACCGCGGTTCCGTGCTGATCGTCGTGGAAAATCGGGATGTCGAGACGCTCCTTGAGCTGATCCTCGATCTGGAAACAGCGCGGCGCGCTGATGTCCTCGAGGTTTATGCCTCCGAAGCCAGGCGCGATTGCGGTCACGATAGCAACGATCTCATCGGGATCGTTTGTGTCCAAACAAATCGGCCATGCGTCGACGCGCCCGAACTCCTTGAACAGCAACGCTTTGCCTTCCATCACCGGCAACGACGCGGCAGCTCCGATGTCACCCAAACCAAGCACCGCCGAACCATCCGTCACAACCGCAACCGTGTGACCTTTACCTGTTAGCGCCCACACCGCATCGGGGTCTTCGTGAATCGCCATACAAACCCGGCCTACGCCCGGTGTGTACGCCTTCGACATGTCATCTCGCGTCGCGACGGGCACAGTTGAACGCATCTCGATCTTTCCGCCTACGTGCATCAAGAACGTGGCATCAGAAACGGTGTTGACCGAGACGTCTTCAACCGCCGAGATCGCTTCTACAACACGTCTGGAATGTTCCTCGCCTGATGTGTTGATAGTGAAATCGCGGATCATGTTGCCACCGTCGGTCGAAACAACGTCGATTGCGGCTGCGTCGCCGCCGCACATGCCGATGGCAGAGGTAATCAATCCCAACATCCCAGGCCGGTTCGGGTACTCGGCTCTCACTGTAATGCTGTATGCAACTCCAGGATTTGGTCCTGACATTTCTGTCTCCCCGATAAATCGCCCCAATCAATGACGATAGTCCAATCGAGTTAGGCGGTTGTCAACTTCATCGCGAATTTGATGGTCACAATTACTTATCTGAAATCGTGCAATCATGGTATCACCAGCAACCGTATACAACTCGCCTCGGCATTTCATAAACGCATTGTTGTAACCTGATTCACGCAACACATTGAATGCAGGAAGCAACATGACACAACAGAACCAGATGCAGACCCGCACGCTGCGAGGGCGGTTCACCACATGCGAAATCACCCGCCGCATCGACCTGACCGAGGATTTGTGGAAGATCTGGCTGAAACCCGCCCAGCGCTTCGACTTCAAGCCGGGGCAGTACTGCACCATCGGCGCGGAAGGCATCGAGCGTCCCTACTCCATCGCATCATCCCCCGACGAACCTGAAATCGAGCTCTTCATCGAGTTGGTCCCGCCGCCCGACGGTAACTTGACACCGGTCCTGTTCGATCTGTCAGTGGGAACCGAACTAACGTTGCGCCCACGCGCTAAGGGTATTTTTGTCTTCAAACCCGAATTCAAAAACCACGTCATGGTCGGTACCGTAACCGGCATCGTGCCTTACGTCTCGATGTTGAGGAAGTTGCTCAACGATCCCGAATGGAACGTCGACGGCCCGATCAAACGCGAAGACTACAACTTCTACGTTCTCGAAGGCGCCAGTTATCTCGACGAGTTCGGCTACGACGATGAACTCAGAGAACTCGCCAACGCCCATGACAATATCGAGTTCTTCAGTTCGGTGAGTCGACCGACCGAGTCTAGAAACGACGGTTGGACAGGCGCAACCGGGCGTATCAACACGTTGGTCGAAGAATTCGTGAAGGAACGCAACCTAGAACCCGAAGAAACCGTCATCTATGCCTGCGGTCATCCCGGAATGATCGAAGATGTCAAGGAGCGATACGCCGGAACTGACTTTCACTTCGAAGAGGAACGATTCTGGAAAGACGACGATTAGCATCGAGGTCATACGAACGAGTTGTACCATCGACTTGGTGCGATAGATGACTCGACCGAGGCGGAAATATCGGGCGACCAATACATACGCCGACTTTCATAGGAGAAGCAACATGGCAGAAAAAATCGGTTTCATCGGGCTCGGAATCATGGGGAAACCCATGGCCAAAAACCTGATCAACGCGGGCTACGATCTGACCGTTTACGACATCTTTCCCGATCCCATCGAGGAGCTTGTGGAAGCTGGTGCGACCGGTGCCGCATCATGCGCAGAAGTCGCGAGCGCTACCGACGTCGTCATCACCATGGTTCAAGACGGACCACAAGCAAAACAAGCGATCCTCGGCGAAGGCGGCATCATCGAAGGCGCATCCGAAGGCGATCTAGTCGTCGACATGTCCTCGATCGCGCCCGGCGTGTCCCAAGAACTCGGTGCTAGCCTTGCCGAAAAGAACATCAACTTCCTTGACGCCCCAGTTTCCGGCGGCGAACCCTTTGCGATCTCTGGAGATCTCGCAATAATGGTCGGTGGCGGTGCCGGCGATTTCGAACGTGCCAAACCCCTTTTCGATGTGGTCGGCAAATCAGCCGTTCTTTGCGGTGCTCACGGCGCCGGAAATGTCACCAAGCTGGCAAACCAGATCGTCGTCGGTGCGAACATCCATGGACTAGCTGAAGCCCTGGTTCTCGCGACCGCGGCCGGAGTAAACCCGCAAACCGTTTTCGAGGCCATCCAAGGCGGACTCGCCGGGTCAAACGTGATGAACGCCAAAGCCCCGATGATGATCAGTCGAAACTTCGAGCCAGGCTTCCGCGTCGAACTCCACTACAAGGACATCAACAATGCGATGGAGACGGCACGCGCGTTGAACGTGCCCCTTCAGGTAACCGCCAACCTGCAGCAAGTCCTGACGGCTTTGGTGGTTAATGGTGACGGTCGGAACGACCACTCAGGAATTCTACGCTTCGTTGAACAGGTAGCAGGCGTCGAAGTTCGCGAACTGTAGGGGTTTCTGCGTTCATGTGTTGGGCGTTGGTCGGGCAATCAATTCCGCCGACGCTCAACATCATCTCCGGCCTTCGTCGTCTTCCCAACCACGGGAAAGGTCTTGAAGGAACTCCTCTACCTCCGGTGACAACTCCACTTCTTCCTCCTCCGCTGGTTCAGCTTCTTCCGCATCGTACTCCAACTCTAGCCGTGCGACGAGTTGCGCCAATCTCGGATTGTCGGCACTCGATATCTGAACCTGCGAATACTGCGTCTCGCCCATCCGAATCTCGGGCATACGATCCATCGGAACTTCGTAGATCTCGGAAAGCACCGACAATATCCGCGACGCCCCGACGTAGTCATTGTCGAGTTTCAGGTAGAGCGGCAGATGCACGATCATGGACAGCGTCTGCATATCTAGTTCCGTCCTGGCCAGTTCGGTCAGCTGGGACACCATCGATGTTGGGCCTTCATATCGGCTTTTGCCAAGCTTGACACCCGCGTTGAATTTACGCGGGGGTTCCCAGCCACGCGCCGAACCAGTTACCTTGAGTGGTCTGGTGTGCGGCACAGAGTCGTACATCGATCCAACAAGCACATACCTCTCGACATTAAATGCCCGTAGCAATTCGAGTACCGAATCGTTGAAGTCCTCTGCCCACGCATGTGGTTCTAGGAGTTTGAGGATCACAATATCGCGACCGTCTGGCACACGGGCTGCGACTACTTCGGTATTTGGGATTCGGAACGTCCGCTCGCCACGCTTCATCCGGATCCTGGGACGATAACGTGTGTGGTCGTAAAACTTGCCCGGGCGCTCCAACGCACCAACCTTCTTCGCCCCATACATCCGACCGAACCGGTTGACGACGATACGGCCAACGTTGCCAACGTTCACCCAAGGTCGCAACGTCACGATGCAGTGTGGCGACTCGAAAGCCGACGGATCGGTGTCTATGTGAAAATCGCCTATCTTCAACGGACAATCTCGATCGTTTCATCTACATCCACGCCAATCCTACACCAACCTCAATGGCGTTTCGACAACCCTGTTAGCAGCCGAGCGACCATGCGTACAGGATAATCCAATCTCAGATTCGTTGCTCTGTATCATTGCTGTAGGCGGAATCCGCTTCAATGACCACGACATCCCAACGCCGTTCGAGACTCCGAAATCAACGACAACACGCAAAGGTGAAATGCTCAGATGCCTTTCAAAATGGTGTTCCTTCCTCCGAACTCGCAACACAACCTCGACTTCATGTCCAGACTGCAAGATTCGGTCCCCGATGCCAACTTAATAGCTCCGGTCGATGAAGACGAAGCTGTCGCGGAACTTGCCGATGCCGACGCTGCATTCGGGACGATGAACCCTCGACTCGTAGCCGCCGCCACAAACCTCCGCTGGCTCCAGGCTCCCGCCGCGGCTCCACCAGCGGGTTACTACTTCGATGAACTGATTGAACACCCCGTCCAGGTCACCAACTTCCGCGAGATCTACAACGACCATATCTCCGTCCACATCGTCGCCATGATGCTCTCTTTCACCAAGCATCTCAACATCTACCGCGACAATCAACGCGACCGCAACTGGAACAAACTCGTCGGCGACCAATACAACAACATCTTCCTACCCGAATCCACCGTACTCATCGTCGGCGTCGGTGGTATCGGCACCGAAACTGCTCGCCTGTGCCAAGC
>JAAXHR010000090.1 GCA_012270805.1 Dehalococcoidia bacterium | reverse complement strand
TTCATCCCCTCTCCTGCTTAACGGGAGAGGGTTATAGAAAGGGTATCTTAGCCGCCGTTCTTGGCCGCCAACGCCTCCAAGATCCGTCCCGGCTTCATCGGCTGCTCCTGCAACCGGACCCCAACGGCGTCATTGATGGCGTTTGGAACCGCTCCTAGCGGAGGCGCAATCGGCACCTCGCCGACCCCGCGCACGCCGAACGGGTGCATCGGGTTCGCAACCTCAACGATGTGCGTCTCAAGCATCGGGAGATCGAGCGATGTCGGCATACGGTAGTCCAAGAAGCTGAAGTTGGCCATCGAGCCGTCTTCGTTCATGAAGTACTCCTCATTGAGTGCCCAACCGATACCTTGTGCTGCGCCGCCTTGCATCTGGTTCTCGACGTAAGATGGGTGGATCGCCTTGCCCGCGTCTTGGAACACGCTGTACCGCACGACATCTGTCTTCCCGGTGTCGACATCGATCTCAAGGTCGCAGATGTGCAAGCCAAACGCGTTGCCTGCCGCCGAGAGGTTCACCGAAGACGTAGTCGAAATCGGACCGCCAGTGTCACCCAAACGACTCGCAAGATCCTTGAAACCAAGGTTCAGCTCCGGATCCGACTTGCTGCTGAAAACTCCGTCCAAGAACTGAACATCATCGAGATCGATGCCCCAGAGGATGGCTGCGCGCTCGCGCATCACCTCAACCATCTTGGTCGCGGCCTCCCACGCGGCATAACCAGTTGCGTACGTCACGCGACTTCCGCCAGTGGTGCCCGTGTAGCCGATCTCATCGGTACTCGGGATGCTCGGGTGAACATCGTGAGCGTCGAGGCCCAATACCTCAGCCGCCTGCATCGCAATCGATGCACGGGATCCGCCGATGTCCTGAGAGCCCTCATTCATCGCAACCGTGCCGTCGTCCTGCAGCATGAGATCAACAGTCGACTTGCCGCCACCGTTCATCCAGAACCCGACAGCAACGCCACGACCGCGCTGCTTACCCGGTGCAGCCTCACCCAAATCTGAGTTCCAGTGGTCGGAATCTCGCGCCTGCTCCAGCATCTCGACAAGACCGATGCGGTTGAACATTACACCGTTGCCGTTTCGAGTCCCTTCTTTCGAAGCGTTGTCTAGACGGAACTGCATCTTGTCCCAGCCCATCGCGTCGCAGATCTCATCAACCACCGTCTCGATAGCGAAGCAGACCTGCGGAGAACCGGGTGCCCGGTACGCCGCCGACTTAGGCTTGTTGACTACAACGTCGTGTGCGTCGATCCGAGAATTCGGAACGTCATACGCTGCACGGAAGCAGTTGATACCTGCTGTAAAAGCCGAACCAGGGTAGGCACCAGCTTCGTACCAGAGCTTGCCATCAAAGGCGTGGATCTTCCCGTCCTTCGTGACGCCCATCTTCACACTGACTTTGCCGCCTGGTGCTGGGCCGCTGGCCATAAAGATCGCCGGACGATCCATAACCATCTTTACCGGTCGACCGTTAGATTTCTTTGAGAGGATCGCAGCGATGGGAGCAAGATACGTTTTTGTCTTGCCGCCGAAACCGCCGCCGATCTCAACCGACTTCGCGGTAACTTGAGAGTCTGGTATGCCTACCAGCGCCGCAGTCTGTTCGCGGACTGCGAACATGCCTTGCGTGCTCTCCCACACGTTGATGTGGCCGCTCTCATCCCAAACAGCCGTGGCGTTGTGCGGCTCGATGTAACCTTGGTGAACCATCTCCAGCGAAACTTCGCGCTCGACCACCAAATCACACTCGTCGAAAGCTCCGTCGGGGTCGCCGAACTCATGTCGCACCGCGATCGCTACGTTGGTGTTCGGCACTTGCTCGCCAAAGTGGCTGCCTACCAGATCCTCGAGCAGTATCGGCGCATCCTCCGCCATCGCTTCGTCAACGTTGCGGACTGGTGGCAGCGACTCATACTCAACCTTGATGCGCCGTGCCGCTTCGGTAGCCGTGTTGCGGTCCACTGCCGCGACTGCTGCCACGACATGACCCTTGTATAGCACCTTGTCCGATGCCATCACGTTGTCTTGCGTGCGCTTGAGGTTCAGCACCTCTTCGCCTGTTTCGACTTCCATGTCGGCCGCAGTGGGGAAGTCCTTGTGAGTCGCGACCGCGTGCACACCCGGCATCGCCTCGGCTTCCGAGGTGTCGATGCTCAAGATCCGCGCATGAACTTGATCCGTGCGGAGCACGTCCCCCCAGATCAGCCCTGGCAACTTCACATCGGCACCGTAAATCGCGCGGCCAGTGACCTTGTCCAAGCCGTCATGACGGATCGGTCGACTGCCGACTACCGAAAAATTCTTCTTCTGTTCGAAAGTGGCTACCATGCAGATGGTCCTCCTGCATTCTTGGTGTTGATGGCATCAATCAGATACATCAACTAGATCGGCTGTTGTGGCGACACCGAGCCAGCGTGTAACGCTTTTCGGGGTCACGGTTAGAAGCCGCGACTCTTAGTTCCATGCATCCAAGGCCGGTGAACAATTGAATGTTAATGCAAATCCGTCCGATTCCTCCCCTTTGCGCACAAAAGGAATAGAGACGATGTGAACTCCGCCCTTTCGCAAGGCGAAAGGGGCGCGAACGAGCATAGCGATGCGAGCGGTGTATGTCCGGGGAAGGGCGGTGTTGCTTCCGCTCTCTCTAGGCGAAGGTCAGCGCTACGGCACGCGGATGATGAAGGTAGCGCTGCAATCTTCTACGCACTCGGTGGTGTCTAGAGCGGCGGTGACGGTGT
>JAAXHR010000065.1 GCA_012270805.1 Dehalococcoidia bacterium | reverse complement strand
CCCTGCTTCAAATTAAACGAAACGCCATCTACGGCCTTTACGGTGCCGCGCGGTGTGCCGTAATAGACCTTGAGGTCCTCGACTCGGAGCGCGAACTGTCTTGACCCAGATGCGCCGGAGGTATGTGTTTCTTGTTCAGTGGTAACCATTCTGGAGTCTTGCGCTGACGCTTACACCTGTCTGCGCAGTCTGGGGTTCGACCATTCGTCCAAACCAGCGGAGATCAGGAAGAGGCTGACGAAGATGATGACGATGAAGACCAATGGGAACAGCCACCACCACCACATTCCGAGCGTGATGGCGCCGAACTGGATCACCCAGTAGACGGTCATTCCGAGCGACGGCGATGAAAAGTCGCCGAGACCGAGTGCCTCAAGTCCGATTGATGCCAGTATCGACCCCGCCACGGATGCCACGAAGCTCGCGGTGATGTACGGGATCAGGTTCGGCATCATTTCTCGGAAGATGATCGCCAGGCCGGACATGCCGGACTGCCGAGCGATCTCGACATAAGGCTGCTCTCGCAGTACCAGAACTTGAGAGCGTACGGTTCTTGAGGAGAAGACCCATCCGACTGCGGCAAGTCCGGCGCCTAATTGCCACCAGACCAACTCGGTTCCAAGTTGAATCCGAATGATGATGAGGACTAGGAGGCCGGGGATCGATATGCCAACGTCGGTCAACAATCTGATAAACACGTCTGGCAAGCCGCGGTAGTACGCGGCCACGAAGGCTGTGACGGTGCCTACGCCGACAGACAGTAGTCCGGCGATGAGTCCGGTGCCAAGTGTTAGAGGGATGCCTCTAAGGTTGGTTGCAAATAGATCGCGCGACTGAGTGTCAGTGCCCATAGGGTACTGGAAAATTGTCGGCTTCTTATCGCCTTCAAGCTCGGCGATGTCTTCACACCACGTGCACCACGATGGTGGCAGGCGTTTATCCCCGACTGGGGCACCGCCGCTTACGTAGGCATCTAAACGTGAGTACTGCGATGGATCGTTGGTGTGCGGTTCCATCTGAGAGTAACCTAACAGGCCGATCACGGTGAACAACAGGAGAGTGCCGAGCATGGCAAGCCCTACGATCAACGAAGGGTTGCGCCGGGAGTATAGAAATATGGGTTCGACGCGCTCTTGGTAGAAGACTCCCCAACGTCGCCGCGCCAGACGCGCACGTGTCCTCATGGTGAGGTTTCTTGTGCTGGCCGCTCTTGCCATATCAGTTCTGCGTATATTTGACGCGGGGATCGATCAGCGGATAGATCAAATCGACCACCATCGTGGCCATTGCCAGCGAGATAATGATCGTCATCACGATCCCAGTGATCTGGAAGAAATCGGAGACTCTAACGGCGTAGAAGAGAGTATTTCCAAGCCCCGGATACTGGAACAGCACCTCTACGAGAACGGCACCAGTCAGCAACGTGCCGAACGAGATGGCCAATCCAGTCACCTGAGGCAAGAGCGCGTTTCGGATCGCGTAGCGGACGAATATCCGAGAGCCGTTAAGGCCTTTGGCGTCCGCTTGGATCATGAAGTCTTCGCCCTGCGTATTGATCATCATTCCCCTCATGCCGATGGCCCAAAAGCCGACCGCAGAGAAGAGGATCGCTAGTGCGGGCAAGATGGCATGCTTCAGAACGTCGAGGACAAAGCTCAGGCTCCATTCAGGGAGATTGCCGGGACTGTAAGCACCGAAAAACGGCAACCAGTTGAGAATGATGGCGAAGATGAACATCAGGACCAGGCCGAGCATGTACTGGGGTATCGCCGACAAAGTGAGTAAGGGCATAAAGGCGTAGCTCAACCAGCCGGGCGAGCGTGACCATCCCAACAGCGCGCCTGCGCCAGTTCCCAGAACGAAAGCCAAAAAGAGAGTAACGGTCATCAATCCGATCGACCATACGATCGAGTCCAAGATGATCTCATTGACTGTCCTTGGGAAGTACGCGATCGAATATCCGAAATCCAATCGGGCGAGGTCGGATATGTAGTTGATGTACTGCTGTTGGATGGGCAGGTCGAGTCCGAGCCTGGCGGAGTACTCTTGCGCCATCTCGTTCATGCCGGCCTGAACCGAGCCGCCGCGCTGCGCTTCGAGGAGCAGCTTTTCTTTGACCGGGTCTTGTCCGGTTAGACGTGGCAGGATGAAAATGACCGTCGCAGCGACCCAAACGGTTAGCAGGAAAAGCAAGAATCTCTGAACGATGAAGTTGCCGAAAAACGCGGATAGGAACGTCAAAGCCGAGTTTTGACGTCCAGCCAGTGCGGGATTTCGCCGCGAACTCGTCTGAGTTGCCAAAGAATCGTGGTCCAAAGGTCGTGAGATTGGTCGAAATGCGGACGGCGACTCGTAACGAGGAGTGCCGAACCAACATCTCAAGCGATTGTATCGAGTCGGAACGACATGTGCAAGTTTCGGGCTGCTATGTGAGGTTCGCTAGAAGCCTCGCGCAAGCTACCTCTCCTCCGGGTATGCCCGCTCTTGTTGTCTGGTGTTTTGGGCTCGCGCCCCTTTCGTCGTACCAAAGGGCAGTCACCGCCTGCGTTCTCGCTTCGCTCGTCCGCGTCCTGCTCTTTGCTGTCCTGTTTTGGCGAAGTGGAGACAATCAGGTAGTTTTTCAAAGGTCAGCCTACGATAAGTTGACAATTGTTCTTCTGGAGTACAGAATGAAGTGTTGATCGTTGTCAAGCGATTCGGGATTCGTCGCGCGGTTCGCCGTGCGCACGTAATACCGAAGAGATTATCGCTTGACTTGCAGATACAAGAGATGAGGAAGATAGAACAATGAATCTCCCCGTTAAATTCGGGCGGTATGGTTTGTTGGCGATCCTTGCGAGTGTGATGGTGCTTGGCGTCGTCATCGCTTGTGGAGAGGAAGAGCCGACTGCCACGCCTGTCCCGCCGACTGCAACTCCAGTTCCGGCAACCGCGACGGCAGTCCCGCCGACCGCTACTCCCGAGCCCGAGCCTCCTGCGGAAGCGATGGGCATGGTCTTTGATCCAGGTGATGTCGCTGAGGAAGACACTCTGAAGCTGTTCCACGGCGGTTCAGAGGGACGATTCATCGACCATGAACTCTGGAACCCCTACGCTATCGGTGCTAACCACCAGCAGGGTCCAAACCTGATCTTCGAGCCGCTCGCATTCTTCTCCGCATTCGCCGACGAGGAGATCATGTGGTTGGCCGAGGACTACAGCTACAACGACGACTTCACCGAGCTGACCATCAACTGCCGTGAGGGCATCACGTGGAGCGACGGCTCAGACTTCGACTGTGAAGATGTGGTCTACACCTTGAACACCCTGAAGGAACTCAAGGAGCAGGTTCGCTGGGGTAAAGACGTTGATGCCGCTATGGACAACGCCGAACTGGTCGACAAGTACACTGCGAAGGTAAACCTCCTGCGACCGGACCCGCGCTTCTTCTTCCTGCTGACCTACAAGTTCGACATCGGTGTCTACATCGTTCCTCAGCATCACTACGAGGGCCGTGACTGGACCACCTTTGGCGACTATGACGCCGCCAATGGCTGGCCGCTCTCGACTGGTCCGTGGCAGGTGACGACATCAACTGAGCAGAAGATTTTCGATCGCCGCGATTCTTGGTGGGGTGAGGGAGTTGCCGACTTGGGCGACTACGCCCAGCTGCCGGAAGTCAAGCGGATCATTTACATCCCTGGCGTCCCGCAGGAGCAGCGTGCTCAGGCTTTGATCAACGACCAGATTGACGGTGCCGCGATGACGACCCCGTCGCTGATCGCCGAGACCCTCGACCAGAACGAAGACCTCATTACGCACTCTGGTCGTGGCGAGCCTTACGGCTACGTCGACTGGTGGCCTGTGTCGATCGCGTTCAACACGAGCGGTAAGTTCGGTCCGTACGACAACCCTGACGTGCGATGGGCGATTTCGTTCTACCTTGACCGTGAGGAACTTCGCGACCTTGCGTACGACGGAGCCGCGGCATTCAACCCGTTGACGATGCCGCAGTACCCGCCATTGCAGCCGTACTTCGACATCGCGACCGAGGTGATGGAAGAGATCGGGCGCTCCACGCTCGACTACGACCCCGACCGCGGTGACGAGTTGCTTGAAGGTGCCGGATTCACCAAAAACAGCGACGGTATGTGGGAAGACTCTGGTGGGAACACCATCAACTGCGAGATCGTCGGTTTCGGTGCTTGGGTCGACCTCGGCCCGGCAGTCGCTCAGCAGCTGACCAACCACGGTATCAATGCCGATTATGGCCAGCCGACCGACGCGTCCAGCAGAATGGCAGAGGGTAACTTCGAATGCCTGATGTTCGGACACGGTGGTTCTGTCCGTGACCCATACTTCACCATGAAGCTCTACCAGTCATCGTCCGTGAACATTCCGGGTGGTCACCAGGTGAACTTCTACCACTGGGAAAACGAAGAGTGGGACGAGTTGACGGACGAGGTCGCCAAGACTTCGCCTGAGAACACAGCCGAGATGTACGACCTTTGGCGTCAGGCTGCCAAGATCTGGCTCGAAGAGTTGCCCGACGTGCCGATCCTCGAGTTCTACCACCGCATCGTCATGAACACGGCACGGTGGACGAACTGGCCGCAAGGTGACGCCTCTGTCGGTGCTCTCGACGTGACTGGTTACGTCAACGAGGCGTGGTGGCACTTGACCTGGTCATTGGTCATCCACCAGCTCGAAAAGAGCTAACCAAACTGAGTTGAATCGGTTGCCTCAACCGTAACGGTAGAGACGGCAAGGCAACCCGAGGAGATAAGAAGCGGTCGAGTCTGGGAAACCAGGTTCGGCCGCTTCGACGCGTCAGTGATCACGCAAGTCCGTCAACGGAAACCTCTCCGAGCTTGCTGAGCATACGCTACGATACCTCTAACAAAACGACTTTAGATCGGGCCTGGATCATGTCAATCAATGCAAAATCGATCTTTTTTTCGTTGTTGGTTTTCGCGGTTGCCAGTTTCGTGATCGGTTGTGGCAGCACAGCGGACGAACCATCAGAACATGCGGATGATACCGCTGCCGCCGCGATCGTCGACGAGAATGCGGTAGTCACTATCGGGGACAGGCCAGAGCTACGCGCTTCGACGAGGCATAGCGGAGTATTTGCGGTTGATGATTTCATCGAAGCCGGTTGGAAGAAGAATAAGGAATACCCCTTGGACACTTTGCCCGAGGCGACTGGCGCGTATTTTGGGTTCTACAACCGAAAGGACATCGAGATACGAATCTATCCGTCGCATGAAGTCGCGATGGGTGCTGGCAGGGAGTCTGCGGAGACGGCGATCAAGACCGAAAAGTTGTCGGGCAGGGGCGCCGGATTTTCTAGTGTAACGTTGTATGGCGCGTACGTGGTCGCTGGGAACACGGTGATGCTGTGTGAAATCTCGGTTACTGACTGCACCGATCTTCTAGACCAGATCGCGCAATGAACCGATTCCTCGGATTTCTCGTGAAA
>JAAXHR010000064.1 GCA_012270805.1 Dehalococcoidia bacterium | reverse complement strand
TAGTCGGGGAAGAGGGCGCCTACTGAGCGGCCGTGGTGGATGCGGGTGATGGCTTCGCCGATCAGGGGGGCGATGGATAGGACGCGGATTTTTTGGTGGAGTTTGTGTTTTGGAAGGGGAACAGTGTCGGTGATGACGATTTCGGAGATTTCGGGTTTGTTTGCGAGGTTTGTGGCGGCATCGCCGGGGAACACGCCGTGTGCGGCGGCTACGAATACGTCGCGTGCGCCGTTTTCTCTGAGGCCTTGAGCGGCAGCGGCCATGGTTCCGCCGGTGGCGATTTCGTCGTCGATCAAGATTGCGTTTCGGCCGTTGACCTCTCCGATGACGTTGTGCGTCTCGACGCTGTCGTTGTTGCCGGTTCGACGTTTCTCGACGATTGCGAGAGGTGCGTCCATGAAGTGTGCGAAGTCTCGGGCGCGTTTGGAGCTGCCGATGTCGGGGGATACGACGACCGGAGCTTCCAGTTCTTTCTCGACGAAGTATTTCGAGAGCATCGGCATGGCGGTCAACTCGTCGACGGGGACCTTGAAGAAGCCTTGCACCTGTCCGGCGTGGAGATCGACGGTTAGGAAGCGGTCGGCGCCGGCGGTTTCGAGGAGGTCGGCGATCAGGCGTCCGGTGATGGGGACGCGTGGCTGGTCTTTTTTGTCGGTTCGGGCGTAGCTGTAGTAAGGAACTACAGCGGTGATTCGACCGGCGGAGGCGCGGTGCGCGGCGTCGATCATGATCAGCATCTCCATGATGTGATCGTTGACCGGTTCGGCGGTGGGTTGAACGATGAAGACGTCGCGGGCTCGGACGTTTTCGAGGATTCTTACGAAGGTGTTGTCGTTGGAAAACTTGAAGACATCGGCTTTGCCGATGTCGATGCCGAGGTAGTTGCAGATTTTCTGGGACAAGCCTTCGTGGGCCGTCCCGGACAAGACTACTGGGCCTCCGTTAATGGGGTACATCGATGGGCAATCGCAACCGAGTGAAGTCAGGTGAGTTGGGTGACGGGCTTTGATTCTAGCACTGCGCGAGGAGTTGGTGAGTGGTTTTACGGGCGGGCCCACACCTCACTGCGCTTGTCGCGTCCTCCTTGCTTCGCGAAGGGGAGGTTCAGAGCTGTGCGTAGGCGGTTTTGTCGAATCCGACGATGGGATCGGATCCGGGAGACATGACTATGGGGCGTCGGATCAGACGGGGTTCGGCGAGCATGGCATCAATCAGTTCGTCTTGGGAAATGGTGTTTTTGCGGTCGCGGTAAGGTTTCGCGCTGGGGCTTCGCCATGAGAAGAGTTTTTCGGTGCCGATGGCGTCAACTAATGCGCTCAACTCTTGTCGGGACAAGGGGTCTGCAAAGAAGTCTCTTTCTTGGACACCGACGCCTAGTTCATCGAGGGATTTTTGTGCATTGCGGCAAGTTGAGCACTTGCGCCAAGTGTAGAAGCGGGGTTCTTGTTGCATGGTCTGAACCGGGATTTTGGGATTAAAGGATGGTTTAGGATTCGGTGCTCGTCGTTGCGAGCGTCAGTTCTTAGTTGCGGACGGCTGGTGTAAATTGGTTAGCGGGCGTGGATTATTCTATTCGACGCCAGTTTGTCGGATCCGCAATCAGCACATGACTTCCACTCGGCTCGCGATTGAGACGGCGGCGAGCTTCGGCCGCAACGCCAATCCTGTGGCGCGGTTTCGGCGCGGGTCGCAGAGTCTTTTCAACATCAGCATCTACACGTTTGGGATGTCGGGCGTGTGGGTCGGGTTCGGGAGCATCTTGTTGCAGTACAAGGTGACGGAGATCGCGGTGAATGACCCGGTGAGCATGTTCGGGTGGTCTCTTGACAAGACCAGTCTGGCGGCTTTTATCTCTTTGAGCGGTTTGGGGATCGCGGCGATGGTACAGCCGATGGTGGGGTTGATGAGTGATCGCAAGGTAGGGATGGTGTCGTTGCGACGTTATCCGTTCATCATCTTCGGGATGGTCGGGTTGGCGGTTTCGACACTGATTTTCGGTTTCGTGAACAGTTTTCTTGCGTTGTTGTTAGTGACGATTGCGATGCAGATCACCGGTAACACGGCGCAGGGTCCAGCGAACGCGTTGATCATCGATCATGTCGATCTTGAAGAGCGTGGACGGGCATCGGGCTACTTGAATCTGATGCGGTTGTTGGGATCGGGGTTCGTGGCGATGCTGGTGGTGTTCTTGATGTCGAACTACCACGTGGGTGACGCGCCGCAGTGGATGTGGTACTCGGTGATTCTGATGGTTGCGGTGTTGCTGGCGACTACGGTGTACACACTTTTGGCTTTGCGGGTGCCGCGCGCTAAACAGAGCGACGAATCGATGCCCAAAACGGAGGTTGAAGATGTGGCGTCCGAGGTTGAGGATGTCGAGGATGAAGAGTGGAACCGTATGCGTTACTACATGTTCCTGTTGGCGATGGCGTTCCTGATCGCGGCGATGTCGGCGACGCAGACGAATGCGGTGTTCTTCGTTCAGGATGTGATCGGGTTGGAGAATCCGGCTGAGGGTGGGAACTACATTCTCGCCGCGTTGGTCGGTGCCGCGGCAGTGGTGGTATACCCTGCTGGAAAGCTTTCGGACCACATAGGTCGGGGCGTTTTGCTGTTGATTTCCGGCATCCTAGGCGCGGGCGGCGTGTTGTCGGTGTTGCTTCTCGACGCGCACTCGTTGATCGAGGTGATTCCGGGGGTGATGGCGATCGGTTTTGCGATAGGGATCTATCTGTCGGTCGGCTGGGCGGTAGCGAACGATCTCGTGAGGCGTTCGCGTGCGGCGCGGGATTTAGGTTTGACGAGCATCTCGGGTTTAGTGGGAGCGATCGTCGGGCGTTCGACGGGTTTCTTCATTGGAGGATTGAACGATCAGGGATTGGATTGGGGCATCGAGTATTTGGGATATGGAATGGTGCTGGGATCGACAAGTTTTGCGTTTCTGATCTCAGGGATCGCGTTTTGGCTGGTGGTGAGGAACGATTGAGGAGTTTGAACTGTGATTGCCATGATTTGAAATGATGTTCGTGATGGGCTGGTGTGAACTCCCTCCTGGGTCTCGCTTCGCTTGGCCGATTGGTCAAAACTATCGACCGTCGGACACCCCCTGCGTTCTCGCTTCGCTCGTCCGCGTCCCCCTCGCTGCGCGAAGGGGAGGAAAGCCATTATGCTTTTCCTGTACCATCAAGAATCATGGCGACGCAAACGGAAAAGAGCGGTCTGGCAACTGATGGCAGATCGGTGGTTTTGGCGAGTCCGCGGGGGTTTTGTGCGGGTGTGGATTTGGCGATCGGAATTGTGGAACTGGCGGTTAAGCGGTACGGTCCGCCAGTGTATGTGAAACATCAGATCGTTCACAATCCGCAGGTCGTGGCGGATGTCGAGGCGATCGGTGCGGTTACGGTCGAACGGGTCGAAGAGGTGCCGAAAGGCGCGGTGGTAGTTTTTTCGGCGCACGGCTCGCCGCCGTCCGACTATGAAAAGGCGAAGGAACGCGATCTCACCGTGTTGGATGCTACTTGTCCGTTAGTGACGAAGGTCCATCACGAAGCAAAGAAATACACAGGAGAGGGCAAGCGCGTGATCTTGGTCGGGCACCGGGGGCATCAGGAGGTCATCGGGACGACTGGCCAGGCCGAGATGGCTTTGTACGACGAGCGTGATGACAATGAGCTGCCAGAGTGGGAGGATGACACGGAAGTGGTGGTGCTGACTCAAACGACGTTGTCGGTGGCTGACACTGCCGAGGCGGTAGAGAAGATTCAGTCGAGGTTCAACAACACGCTGGTCCGCAACGATATTTGCTATGCGACAACCAATCGGCAGGCATCGGCTACCGAGTTGGCGGAGCGGTGCGACTTGGTCTTGGTGATCGGGGCTGAGAACAGTTCAAACTGCAACCGATTGCGAGAGGTTGTAACCAAGCGGGGAGTTGAGGCTCATTTGATCAACGGTCCGGATGAGTTGGATCCGCAGTGGCTGGTCGGGAAGAAACGGGTCGGTATAACGTCTGGCGCTTCGACGCCGGAGAAGATGGTCCGCGCGGTCATCGACGCGATTGAGCATGACGAGTTGGTGAATATAGGTTTGGGCGAGGAAGGTGTGAGCTTCAAGCTGCCGTTGAAGTTGCGGGCGACTGCGGAAGAAGCTGGTTACGCGTACGACGGCTCGATGCTGGAGTGAAATCGGGATTGTTGCGTGTTGGGGTAATCGTGGTTTCGGGGATGGTCGTAGCGGCAATGATCGCGGGTTGCGTCAGAGACGATAGCACTGCGACACCGATGTTTGTGCCGACCGTAGATCTGGCTACTAAGGTCAGCGAACCGACTGCTGACGAGATTTCGACGGCAACGGCGACCGCCGCGGTTGAAGTGGCGGCCACTCTTGCCCTGGCCGCGACGCCGGTTCTGGACACCCCCACTCCTATATTGAGTCTGATTGTTAAGCCTACCTATGTTCCCGTGCCCACTGCGACGGCGACCATTGTGTCTGAACCTACGGCAAGTATCAGTACTCCCGATCCCACGGCTACGGTGGAGCCGACGGTTACTCCAACGTCATCGCCGACCGCGACGGCTACGGCCATGCCTGATCCGTCGCCTACCGAAATGCCTTCGCCAACACTCGATCCTTTGGATGAGATCCGTTTTGTCGACAATGAAGATTGCTTTGACGGTATCGACCGCGATTTGTTGCCGACGATCGATCTGGTGATCGAGCACGGGGATGCGTCGCACTTGGTGGTTACGGAGGTAGCTGACGAAGCGCGTGAACGGCAGCAGGGGTTGATGTGCCGCGAGACGGTTCCGAATGGCAGCGGAATGCTGTTCGTGTTTGAAACTGCGCGTGTATTGAATTTCTGGATGTTTAACACGTATGCGCCGCTGGATATCGTTTACTTGGACGATGACCGGCGCGTGGTGCGTGCGGTTCGGATGGAGCCTTGTCCACGTCCTGAGGACGTGGAACACGGTGCCTGGAGCAGCGCGTGCTCGGCAGCGTCGAACCCGTACGGTTCCGGAGGCGCGGCTCGGTACGCGCTCGAATTGCCAGCTGGTTGGCTGGCAAGTGTTGGTTTGGACCTCGGCAATCTCGAAGGAGCAGTGTTTCGTTGGTGAACGGGTATTCGTCAAACGGTCTTTCTGAGGGGGGATCGAAGGGTCGCGCGTTGCTGGTAGTGACTGACGGGTTGGGATTCGATCCTGATACGGTCATGCGTCTTTCGAGTCGGGTGATTGATGCATTGAGTCCTCGCACTCGCCGGTCGCTGTTGGATTTGGCGCTTGAAGCATCGCCCGGTAGCTACGAGATGTTGGCCATCACCCGGCTCGCCGTGCTGCCCATAACCGCGGAGGGTTTGAATCCTGGTCTGACTTGGGAGAAGGCCGAAGAATCGCTCAGGAGAGTCAGGTTTGTAAGGGAAGGATTGCGGGAGCGGCGACAGTTGGCCGAGATCGGTTCGATTCGACGACAGATAGCGTTGGAGAGCCGGTACATTCCGTGGTTTGCGGAGGACCCGGCATGGTCTGAGATTGTGAATCTGAACCTAACAGTTCCGACGCGGGCTTCCGGGGTCTGGGTCGGATACGAGGATGTTGACCCTCCGGTGCAGGGGAACTCAGAGACCGGGCATCAGCAGATCGGGAATCTGGCATTGGCACCCCAGATTCCGTTACAGATTTCGCAATCGATAACAGATGGAACGTTTTTCGAAAACGGCATGATAGTGGAGGCGATTGAAGGTGCGGTAGCTGCGGGAAAGAATGTTAACTTCAGCTTCTTGCTATCGGGCATCCGGGGATCGGACGGTCGGGTTCACTCGGCGTGGAATCATTTGGAGGCGTTTTGCGAGCTGGTGTTTGAGCGTCTCCGCATCTCGCCGGCTCGCGTGCGGATGCAGGCGATTCTGGATGGGCGCGATGCTCCGGCGCGTGGATCGATGGAGCTTGATGGAGTGGAAGGCGGGTATCTCGGAGAGTTGGAGCGGCTGTTGAAAAGGCACGACGCGGTGAGGTCTTTGGCATGGGTGATTGGTCGGTCGTTGTCCATGGACCGGGACTATCGGGAAGGGAATGCTCGGTGCGACTATTTGTTGATGACGGAAGGCGAGGGTGAGGTCGTCTCGAGCTTTGACGAGGTTAGAGAGATCGTGTCGTCGGCGCATGAACACGGGTTGACGGATGCTGATGTTCCGGCGATTGCGCTGGACCACAGAAATGGCACTGCAAAGATCGGTCGGGGCGATGCGTTCATCAATTTGAACTTCAGGTCGGACCGCCAACGTTCGAAGACGGCGTCGCTTTGCGGTGCGCGCGAGTATCTGGATCGGGAAGCTAAATCTCGCGGACGAAATTGGGAGTTCGATTGGCTTAGGAACGACCTGAATCTGCGGATGTGCACGATGGCGGAGTACGACGCTGAGTTCGAGGCCCGTTATGGGGTGAAGGTTGCGTTTCCGATAACGCCTCACCAGTTGAATCTGTTCAGCCATTGGGATCGGTTGACGGACGAGGACGATCTTTATCTGCTGGTTGCGGAGAGCGTCAAGGCATCCCACATGGGCTATTTCGTGCGTGGTCGCCGCGAGGCAGAGCAGGGATCGAAATCGGAGGACCGTTGGGTTGTGCCCTCAGATGGTGCGAACGAAGGGGTTCATTCGGACTCGGATTTCTACTTGAGACCGGTGATGAAGACGCGTGAGATTGCGCAGTTGGTCTCTGAAGCGATGGGAACTAGAGAATATCGTTTGATCGCGTGCAATTTGGCGGCGCCAGACATGGTCGGCCATCTGCTGCCGGCGCGTTTCGATGCCGCGGCGGAGGCGTATCGCGCGACTGTGGCGACGCTGGCGGAGTTGAGCGGCGTAGCGAGAGCGAACGGTTATTCGATGGTGGTTACGTCGGATCACGGCAACATCGAGAATGATGCACCAACGCATACGATCAATCCGGTGTTGACTACGGTTTTGCCGGCTGCGGGTAGAGTGGAACCGCGGGAGATTGAGGAGGATTATTCGGCTAATCTCTACGATGTTTCGCACACTTTGGCACGGTTGATCGGGATCGATGCGCGGGAGATTGAGGGGATCGTGGGCGTGTTTAGAGGGGGATTGGGGGAGGATTTTGTGGGGAAGAGTATTGTGGGGTGATTTTTGAACTGTGATTGCCATGATTTTGGAATGATGGCAATGATTTTTTGTGGGGGTGATTTATCGGGGAGGTCACGACATTCCCCATGAACGGGGAACCCAACTGCCGCTCCTCCCGGGCATACCCCGCTCACTTCGCTTCGCTTGCTCGCGCTCCTTTCGCAAAGCGAAAGGAGCGTTTTTTACCAGGCGGTTTCGCCGCCGTCTATTACCAGCTCGGTGCCGGTTACCCAGGAGGATTCGTCTGAGGCTAGGTACAGGCAGCCGTAGGCGATGTCTTCGGGGAGGCCTAGGCGGCCCATGGGGGTCATGCCTTCGCGGTAGTCTCGGATCTCTTTTACGGAGTGGATGTCGGTGGTCATGGGGGTGTCTGTGAAGCCGGGGCAGACGGCGTTGACACGGATGTTGTCTGGGCCGTACTGAACGGCGGCGGCTTTGGAGAAGATGCGGGCGGCGCCTTTGGACGCGTGGTAAGGGGCCCCGGCTCTGGATCCGACGATGCCGAAGATCGAGGAGACGTTGATGATAGAGCCTCCGCCGACCTTTTTCATGGCTCCGATGCCGGCGCGGGTGCCCAGCATTATGGCGGTTGAGTTGACTGCGAAGACATCGTTCCAGTCGTCAAGGACGACGTCTTCGACGACGGTGCGACCTTTGGGACCGGACATTCCGGCGTTGTTGACGACGATGTCGAGGCGTCCCCACTTGGACTCGGCTATTTCGACGGCCTCTTCCCAAGCGGCTTCCTGGGTTACGTCGTGGTTGAAGAATACGGCATCGGGAGTCAGTTCGGCTTCGAGGGCGTTGCCTTTTGTCGCGTCGATGTCGCTGATGATGACTTTTGCGGCTTCGCGGACGAAGATGCGGGAGCATGCTTCGCCGATGCCGGATGCGCCGCCGGTTACGATAGCTACTTTGCCTTGGAGTCTTGGAGTGGTCATAGGTCTGAACCGCTGATTGCGCTGATTTTGGTGGTTAGCTAGAATTGATTTTAATGGTCGAGGCATTGATATCGTTCATGCCCCCTTTGTCCTGCGGATATTTCCCCCGTGAACGGGGAAACCTCGTGCCTTTACCGTCCTTTTCACCTCAACCCTCTTCCATCAAGGGAGAGGGATACTGCCACCGCCCTTCACTTCTGGATTCCTCGGCTTCGCTCGGAATGACATGTGGGTAACGGCGGGCATACCTCGCTCTGGTGTCAGTCCTTGGGGCTTCGCTGGCACCCCCTTCAATTCCCCCTCAGAGAGGAGAAAGGGGCGCGCGCTTCGCGAAAGGGGCTTGAGTTGTTAGAAGCCTCTTTGGCCAGGGATATCGATTTCGGAGTCGATGGATAGGTTTTTGATGGTGTCGGGGTTTGGTGCTAGGCCTAGTCCGGGGCGGTCTTCGAAGGGTTTCCATTGGCCGTTTTCGGGCCAGGGGACTTCGGTGAAGAGGATGGGCCAGGATTTCATTTCGCCGCCGAGGACTTCGACGACCTTGAGGTTTGGCGTGGCCATTGTGCAGTGGAGGTGGAGGAGAGAGTAGGCGTGTGGCGCGATGGGCAGGTTGTAGGCGTCGGCGAGGTGGGTTACCTTCATCCACTCGGTCACGCCCCCTACCCTGCCGAT
>JAAXHR010000463.1 GCA_012270805.1 Dehalococcoidia bacterium | reverse complement strand
ACTCCCCTCAAATCCGCCTGCCAATAGTGGCGGCACGCGGGTTTGAAACCGATGCCCTTCCTGAGCCGTGACTTCATACATGCCGTCCACACGAGTGACCGATTCGATAGGTGTGTGCGGATACAGTTCCACTTGCTTAAAAAAACGGTTGTCACGTACCCGTTCGAGCGTAAACGGGGAAAGCGCGACACTGGGATCGTGGCTCTCTTCCACCCACGGGCGATTCTTGTCGAACACCCGCACTCGTTTACCGCGACACGCTAGGTGGTAGGCTACGTCAACACCACTTTCGTAGCCACCTATAACGATGAAGTCGTCACCGTCGAGCTCTTCATAGCTAGGGATGGTCGCGGTGTGGCGACACAATTGGCTACCAACAAGTCCATTTAAGCGGGGGTATTGGAACTCGCCGGCGGCCCAAATGACGTGCTTGGCTTGCAAGGTCTCGTCGGGCGTATCGATGCGAAAACCGTCGTCAACCTTTGCTACCCTCGTTACGTCGGTATTTGGGCGAACAGGTAACCCGAAGACTTGCGCGACTACACGCAAATACATCGCGTACTCTTCGCCCGTCGGATGCTCGACCTCCAAACTGTACGCGGGTGAAGTTTTAATCGCGATTGAGTTCAAATCGAGCATGCCAATCGAATTGGTTGGGTACGAGGGCGTGATGAAACGAGTCTCGGCCGGCCATAAGGCGAACGATGCGCCGACCGTGTGACGCTCGCAAACTACGAAGTTCTCGATGCCAGCATGCTTGAGAGCCACCGCAACACCGACGCCTGCGGCACCGGCGCCGACGACCACTACGTCATGGACGATTTCACTCCTCTCGGTCACGATCATGCAGTCTCCTTCTATCGACACTTAAATCAGGCATTTTACGTATTACTTTCGCATGATTTGCTCATCGAGGTTGCGGTTGATACTCTATTGAGACATAGTATCACTACCGGCACTGTCGCCAAGCGAAATGAAAGAGTGTTTGTGCGCCAGTCTGCTACCGGGGGGATATGCACCGCCCGCAACCTGAACGCAGGGCGGGTGTGGGGCTACGAGTTCCGTCCAGACATCTACGACCAGGCTCTGGTACTTCCGTTGAGAATGGACGAATACAGCTCGGACATTCGGGTGCAGGATTGGATCGAAGGGCTGGCGTTTCCGCAGTATGGCACTTCCAGGTATCGTGAAGTATGGTTCGACGAAACGGTGCCGCGCCGCGAACTGCCGTGACGGATGAAAAATGAAAATGAGCCAAAAAGGGGGCACGCATGCCTGAGATTTACGACACGATCATCGTTGGTGCAGGTTCGGCTGGGGCCATTCTTGCGACACGGCTGACAGAAGATCCGGACCATTCGGTGCTATTGATTGAGGCGGGTCCCGATTATCCAGAGTTCGACGATATACCCGATACGGTGAAGTACGGGTACGGGCACGACATCCCACCGTGGGAGAGACCGCTGAATGATCATCGGTGGACCTTTGTGGCGCGCTATACCGACGAGGCGAGGCCGGGCATCATACCTCGGGGAAAGGTCGTTGGCGGTTCGAGCGCGGTGAATGGGCAGATATTCTTGCGAGGGGTGCCCGAGGACTATGACACTTGGGCTTCTTGGGGGAATGACAGGTGGAGTTTTCAGGAGTTGATGCCGTATTTTCGGATGATCGAGACGGATACGGACTTCGGCGGCGATTTCCACGGATCGGATGGTCCGATAATCGTGCGTCGATGGAAGTCAGAGGAGTGGAATCCGGCCCAGCGCGCCTTTTACGAAGCTGCTAGGGCCAGTGGCTTCCCGAACTGTCCGGACCACAACGCTCCCGGCTCTACAGGAGTGGGGCCGACTCCGCTCAACAATCCAGACCGCGTACGGTGGAGCACAGCGATTGGCTATCTAGCTGGTGCCAGAGATCGTCCGAACCTTGAGATTGTGGCGGATTGCCTCGTCCATCGAGTGCTGTTTGACGGGAATCGCGCGGTTGGCGTGAGGGCTGAGGTCGGCGGTGAGGTCTCGGACTTTAAGGCCGAAAACGTGATTCTGTCGGCGGGCGCGATTGGCTCGCCACACCTGCTGATGCTGTCAGGTGTGGGACCGCCAGAAGCTATGGACGCGGTTGGCATTCCTATGCATCACGATCTGCCGGGCGTGGGCCAGAATCTCCGCGATCATCCGCATGTCAGGGTGACATGGCGAACGCGCGACGACTTCGAGCAGCCTCTGGGCTTGCCGGGAGTGCAGTTTACTCTGCGATATACGGCAGAAGGTTCGGACTTGGTGAACGACATGCTGATTCACCCTGGATCGCGCAGCATTATCGGACGCAGATGGTGGGGACAAGGCGCGAGCGAAGAGATCGGGCTCATCATGGTCGTCTGCCTCGACCTCGCCGTCGGATCGGGAAATCTGCACCTTCGAACCAGCGATCCCCGCATCCAGCCTTTCTTGAACTATAACTATTTCGAAGAGGAGTTCGACTTGGAGAGGTTGCGTGAAGGTGTGCGAATCGCTAATCGCTTCGGTGAGCACGAAGGCTGGACCAGCTTGGTGACGGAGCGTGTCGAGCCTACAGATTCGGACATGGAGTCAGACGAGGCGCTGAACGCGTGGATCAAAGAAACTGCCGTGACCAGCCACCACGTTTCGGGCACCTGCAAGATGGGCCCGGACTCGGATCCGATGGCCGTGGTCGACCAGTTCGGCAATGTTCGAGGGCTTGAGAATCTGAAGGTCGCGGACGCATCGATCATGCCGGACTGCATCCGCGCCAACACAAATGTCACATCCATGGTTATCGGCGAGCGCGTGTCGGCCTTCATCGGCGAAGGACTATGACGGCCCAATTCACTCTGAGCGCCTTCGGCGACGAGATCGCCGATGATGTGGACGAGCAGTTGCGGGTCCTCCACGAGCTCGATATCAGTTACTTGGAATTGCGGAGCGCATGGGGAACTAACGTTCTCGAGCTCACAGACGAGGAAGTGGACCGCCTCATCGAACGGTGCGAGGCGCATTCGATCCGCGTTAGCTGCGTTGGCAGTCCGATCGGCAAATCGCCGATCGATGGACCGATTGCAAAGGTTGTCGACGATCTTGGGCGTATCACAGATATCGCGAAGATGCTGGGCACTGATCGGGTGCGCGTGTTCTCGTTCTACCCCGAATCTGACGGTCTGCAAGCCGAGCGGGTTGAGGAATCGATAACGAGATTGCGTGTGATGGCAGAGGTCGCTGGCGAGCGGAATGTCATACTGCTACTGGAGAACGAAGGCGGCTTAGTCGGCGATACTCCTGAGCGGTGTCGCGCGCTCGTCGGGGGAGTGGATAGTCCGCATCTCCGATATGTCTGGGATACTGGTAACTATCCACAGATGGGCTTCGCGCGGTCTGTTGATATTGGATGGCCGTTGCTAGCCGAATATACCGAGTGCATACAGGTCAAAGATTGTCGGATCACGGACGGGACGATCACGGTCGCAGGTGGAGGAGATGGACAAGTGCGAGAGTTGCTTCATAATCTACGCGAATCCGGCTACGTGGGCTTTCTTGCGCTTGAACCTCACTTGTTGATTGCCGGACAGCGCGGCGGGTTCAGTGGTGCTGAGGGTATGAAGATGGCGGCGGATGCCCTGCGGGGTTTGATTGCGGAAGCGGGATGTGTGGAGATACGCGGCTAGTGATAGATCACCGAAAACGGACCAATAGGCTCCCATTTGCCCATTGAGATACCAACTGGTCCTGGTGGCGCGCGTCGGGGCCGCGAATCTTCTCCGGATGATCCGTGCTTCCTATGCGAAGTCATCGCTGGTCGCGAGGACAAAGGCATCGTCGAGGAGACCGATCAAACCCTAACCTTCGTGAATTGGCAACAGTTTGAGTTGGGCCAGGTTTACGTGATTCCTAGGAGGCATGCGCCGACACTTTTCGATTTAACCGATGAAGAGGCGACAGCGATCATGCGAGCGATTCGGAGGGTTAGTAGAGCGCTGCTAAAAGCGTACGATCCAGACGGCTTGAATCTCATCCAGAACAACGGAGTCGTTGCAGGACAGTCAGCGCCGCACTTCCATATGCACGCCGTGCCCCGCCGCAAGGAAGGATCTGACTGGGGCAACGGGCCGCCGCACATCGCAGTCCTCGAGGGCAAAGAACCGACAAAACCCAGCCGGGACGTGCTAGTGAGCCTCGAACGCGAGTATGAAATCGCCGATGAAATTAAACGACATCTGCCTCAATGATCTGAGTACGGCAAGACATGAGGCAAGTGCGGATCAAGTAACGCGCACTTCGGTTGGATGCTTGGTCGGCAACTCCCGCGATGCTAGGATCGCGAGGGACACGTAGGCTTCCCGCTATCCGATTGAATCGTGGAGCCGATTACTGACACCGGATGATCTCGATGTCGAAGATTGTCCCGGGGTTTCAGGTGTTTCAACGGGGTAGCAGAGCCGTCAAGTTCGGCGACTCGGCGGATGGTTCATGCGCATGTAGACACCGCCGGTTCGTAGCTCCTCAAGCATTTGGTTTAGGCGTTTGAGTTTGGTTTCGGGTCGTTTGGCGCGGTTTATCCAGCCGATGTAGTCGTTTTGCTGATATGCAGGGCGGGCGCGGTAGGCATTTGTTAGACCGTGGTTGTTTAGAGCCTCTTCGACGAAGTCCGGCATGGGGTAGATCGGTCTGGTTAGGTTTCCTTTAGGTTGGTCGGACATGGTGCTCCGTTTGTGGCGTCTCTTGTCTTCGGGACGAATTGCGCGGTGGCGGACGGTGGTCTAATCCAGCTTCAGCACCATCAGGTGTTCGTCAATGTATTCACCTTCTACGAGCATGGCACGTGGTGTCGTGCCGCAAATCTCAAACCCCAGGGAGGCATAGAGCGACTTTGCGCGTTCGTTCGTGGTCGTCGCCGTCAGTTGAATGATCGAGAGTCCGGATATCCGGCGCGCCCTTTCCAGAGTGGCAGCGACCATCGCTCGACCGTATCCATTGCCTTGTTGCTCAGCAGCGATATGCACGGCGACGATTCTGCCTATGTGCAAGAGCTTGGGTCCCTCATATCGGAAGAAACTGATCGAGCCGACGAGGTCGCCTTCGACGAAACAGCCGAGAGTGAACGCATCTGTCGATTCGGGAGTTTCGGGCAGCCGATCGGCGAACCTCTCTGACGGCCAGCCTCGTTCTACCTCGTAAGAGGAACTGAACACCGTCGGATACTCCTTGAGAGCTCTGAGCCTAAGAGTGCGGTATTCTAAGGCGTCACTCTTGGTTAATTCGCGGATCTGCATGGAAAGCTTTACGAGCATCGCAGAGGGTACATTGAGAACCACGATCGGGTTCGGCGCAACCGGCTACGTGCGTGACATTGATCATTTTAGGAAAGTATCTGCGAATGGTGAGCGTTGCCGGCTACGTTAAAGCGCAATCCTTGCCAAAATCTTCGTGACCCACTACCCGACAAGAAAGGAATGTGTATGGAGCCGCGCATCAGCATCATCACTTTAGGCGTCACTGACCTCCAACGCTCGGTGGAGTTTTACCGCGACGGATTGGGGCTGCCACTTGTGGATGAAAACACCGAGTCGATCGCTTTCTTCCAGAATCGAGGGACGTGGCTGGCGCTCTACCTGCGAGAAGCCCTCGCGGAGGATGTCGGCATTGCCACCGAAGGTAGTGGTTTTTCCGGTGTGACGTTAGCTCACAACGTCCGCACTCGCGAAGAAGTGGACGCCGTGCTGGACGAGGCGGTAACCGCCGGTGCCAAGTTGGTCAAGCCGGCGCAAAACACGTTCTGGGGCGGTTACTCAGGCTACTTCGCCGACCCTGAAGGGTATCTGTGGGAGATCGCTTGGAATCCGCACTTTTGGATCGAGTGATCTA
>JAAXHR010000125.1 GCA_012270805.1 Dehalococcoidia bacterium | reverse complement strand
AGCCCCATACTCAAGAACGGCAAGTTGCCGGGACATCTACTGCAAGACTTGATCAACGGATTGCCGAAGACGTCCGTTGATGAACGGCTTATCGTCGGCCCAAGACTCGGCGAAGATGCCGCGCACATCCTATTCGGGGAAACCACACTACTCGCCAAGACCGATCCGATAACCTTCGCCACTGACCGCATCGGCTGGTACGCGGTGAACGTCAATGCAAACGACATCGCCGTCGCAGGCGGCGCGCCCAAGTGGTTTCTGGCCACGCTGATGATGCCGCCGGGGTCGTCCGAGAACGAAATCCGCGACATATTCACTCAGATCGGAGATGCGGTGCACGATATTGGAGTCCAGATGGCGGGCGGGCACACCGAAATTACGCCTGCCGTGACTCAGCCAGTGATCTGCGGCTTCATGCTCGGCGAAGCACCGACAGGCCGCACCGTCTCCGCATCTGGCGCACAACCCGGCGACGCCGTCATCCTCACCAAGGGCATCGCCATCGAAGGTACATCGATCCTAGCCAACGAGTGTCGTGAAGAACTCGTCCACGCGGGGGTCCCGACAACTGAAATCAACGTCGCCGGCCAGTTGCTCATCGACCCCGGCATCTCAGTGCTCAAAGACGCTCAGACAGCCAAATCGGCAGGTGGGATAACTGCGATGCACGACCCGACCGAAGGAGGTTTGTCGACCGCGCTGCAGGAGCTGGCATTCGCCTCCAACGTCGACATCGTAATTGACGAAACAGCTGTGAATGTTCTGCCGGTGTGCCAAGCGATCTGTGATGCATTGAGCATCAATCCATGGGGGCTGATATCGTCGGGCGCGTTGCTGGCGACTGTTCAGCCAGATCATGAAGACGCGGTTATAGCCGCGCTCGAAAGCGCAGACATCGATGCCGACACCATTGGTACAGTGGAAGTCGTTGGAACGGAGCATGGCGGACCTACGGTTTACACTCGAAGCGACCTCGATTCCCCTCCTAGACCAATCATTGCATTCGAACGCGACGAATTGGCGCGGTATTTCGAAAACGATCCCTAGACCATTCCTGATCCAGATAAGGCGCGGAACCTCAATGCCGAGTACCGTGTTATCAGGGTTACCTGAAGATGCGGCGAAAATTCATATACGTCTTGGGACTGGTGTTGGTGATCGGCACCATCGCTTTCTCGATCTTGGCTGACTCGGACAGCGTATACGCCTGCGAATGCGACGAGGCGAACTCACCCTACGAACGGTTAAACGAAGCATCGGCGGTATTTCTCGGCAGAGTAACTAGCATGCACTTCGAGAATTGGCCATTTGACATCGATTCGGCAGACGTCCCGCTCGATGAACCTCTAACAGTTGAGTTCAGTGTCCGCACCGTATGGAAAGGCAAGATTCCCGAGAGGATGCAACTGAATACGGTGAGATCCGAGGGTTGTGGATACCCGTTCAACAATCACGTGGACTACCTTGTCTACGCCGACGGAGAGCAAGGGGCATTGGAAGTCTGGGCTTGCAGCCACACCCGACTGGCGTCCGAAGCGCAGGAAGACCTAGATGCGCTCGGCGAAGGATATGCGCCCGAACCAGTGGAAAAAAGGGTCATCAGACCTGCGACCCTCGGTAGTGGTTGCAACGCAAACGCCAATGCTGTGAGAGCTCATTTGGTCTCTTGGCCACTAGGGTTAATCGCTGGCATCGCTTGGATAGGCACCCGGAAAAGGCGACATTGGCGCTAGCACTAATCCCTACCGGACCACCTCGAAATCCAACTTGAAGCTACGTTTGAATCGTGTAGCGAAGCGCCCGGGGTCCCAGGAATTCAGCTCTGGAGCCCGCACCTCAATCCGGCCGTCGACTAAAGACATCTCGATATGTGAAAATCGTTCTGCACCGAGCCTGCGCTCCATCTCATCGGATATTCGAAGGATGCTCGTGGCTCTGCGGACGATGGCGCGGTCCGACTTTTTGAGTTCAGGGCGGTATCGTGATATTGGAGTAGAGTAGCTGGCCCCGAAACGTAGCGCGGCCGACATCAACCCTATGTCACGGTGCGAGAACCCGCCGATTTCGCCTTGTTCGATGATGTTGGCCGCGTGTACGTAGCGGTCGTAGTAGTTGACGCTGCGACCGGTATCGATGAGCCGGGCCACGTGGGGTATCAGCTGCGTCATCTCGTCGTCCAAATGATCCAACAGCAACGCGGCCATCTTTCGGGCAATTGCGGCACGCCTGTCGGCACGCAAACGGTCCCAAGTGTCAAATCTTGCGCCCAACGCATATACCGAACGTCGCCTGACCTCTTCAATCGATGGCAACTTCTCGATCACGCCGGACATCGCCAAGCCCTCGCGTATGCCACGACCTGAAACTAGGATCGGCTTCTTGTTGAAAAACTTGGCGATTTCAGAGGCGACGATTGCTCCGCCGAGGATGCTGTCAACACGTTCGGGGTTCAACCCGGGCATGTATGCCAAGCTCGTGCGATCTAGTCCGCGCAACCCGTTGACGATCGCCTTCAGCGATCCGTATGGGACAACCGACCCGTGAAGACGCCCGAACGAGTGTTTCCGCGTTTCGCGGTCGATCTTAGTCAAATTGCGGATCGTGCCGCCGGCACCTATTAGCTTCCCATTTGCGGCTAATGCCGGCATTCCGGAGGCGCGCAGCATCGACTTTACATGTCGCCGCAGAGCCGATACAGCTTTGTGTTCGGGCTGTTCCGAATTCAGAAAATCGTTGCTGACGCGCAACGCGCCAAGATCCAAGGTGTACACCTTCTGCAAGGATCTGTTTTCAAAGAACGAAAACTCGACGCTGCCACCGCCAATGTCGAACAACACTCCGTCATGTGCCGGCAACGTAAATACCGCGCCAAGAAATCCGAATTCTGCCTCTTGTGCGCCGCTAATGATCTCTAGGTCGATGCCGGTCTCTTTTCGTACTCTTTGAAGCACCTCATCGCCGTTAGTCGCGTCCCGCATCGCCGAGGTTGCAACAGCGCGGATCGAGTCGACTTCCGACGCTCTTGCGACTGTTGCGAAATCGTCGATGAGTCTTGACAGCTCGGAAACGGCTGAAGGAAGCAAACGACCATCTTTCGACTTGCGGCTAGCCAAGCGCAGCAAAGCTTTGACTTCGGATACTACTCGCAGATCGTAGTCGGAGGTCAGTTGCAGGACCTCCATGCGAGTGGAGTTGGATCCCACGTCAATCACCGCTACCAGGTGCGACGCAGCTTCGCCGTTCTGACCGATGCGTTGAAAATCGTCGCCCGGCAACAACTGCAAGATGTTTGGGTGCGCCTCTACTGTCATCGAGTCTCGTTAATGACTTGAGCCATAACTGCCACATTTAAAATGATGGTGGCGAGTCAAATCCTCAAGCCCCTGTAGCTCAGAGGATAGAGCAACGGTTTCCTAAACCGTGTGTCACAGGTTCGAGTCCTGTCAGGGGCGCCATCTTCGAACTTGATCTCACCCACCATTCGCACTCGCCTCTTCGGCGACGGTCAACCGACTGTTGGCAGTGCGTTTCAGCGTCATCCCAAAAAATGCTATACCACCCAATACGACGACGCTGAGCCAAGAGATCGCGCGGTCCAACAGCGTCAGCGTGAAGGCGTCGGTGTGGCTCAGCCCCACGAGAAGCAAGATGGTGACCAGAGCCGTCTCCACGAACCCGAGACCACCCGGAACCGGAATAGTTGTCATGATGGCGTTGGCGAGGGCCGCAAACATCGCGATGCTCATCGCCATCTCCAGCCCCATCGCATGGGCCACGAAATAGAACCTCAGCACCTCCATCAACCATCCCAACACTCCCAGTGCTATAAGTCTGGACATGCCACCGCCCTTAAAGCTGTCGAGAGTGCCGTCTTGGAAGTGCAGATACTGTTCACGGAATCGCGCCGGCAGCCAGCGCGCAAATCTATCTCCTGCTTTACCCATCACGTAGAGGACCAGCAGCAACAACAACACCAGTCCTGAGGCTACGGCTACGACGATCACCGCAACGTCAACGATCCGACCGGACGCGGCGAATCCATCCACCAGCAGCGCCCAAACTGCCGATACAACTACGAGCACAAGAACTACTGCCATGTCTTGCACCCGTTCCGCAAACACTGTACCAAGGGCCGTAGGCGTGTCGCTAGAAGTTCTGTCAGCCAAAGCCCAACCACGGTATGCGTCTCCGATACGGAAAAACATCACCGAATTAACGAACCATCCCGACAGTATCAATCCCGCCATCGTCGGAACGTTAGGCGCGGGCGACCGCCTCATGTCGGCATTGTCCGATCGAACGGCGACCGAGTTGTATATGAACTGCCAACGCCAGCCTCTGAACCAGAAGCTTACGTAGTAAAGCAACCCGGCCAATATGAATAGCCACCAATTGATCCCGGTTAAGTGCTTGACAAATTCATCCCACTCAAAATCCAACACACGCCACAGCAGAAATCCGATGATCGCCAATCCGAAAGCGACGCTCAACATGGTGGGTAGCGAAAACACCCGCCGCACCATAGCGCCGATACTGTAAGCCTGACCGTTGGTGCCGCGGTTGGAGTTGTTGATCAAAAAGCGCACGAAGTCACCAAAACGTATCTTAAGCGACTACCAACGGTCGTTTCGAGGGAACACCGACGCGCCGAGGGTAGCGGTCAGCAGTCGAACGGATTTTGAGCCAGTAGATGATATGATCGGTCGGCGAGGTGCCAGGGTGAGCGACGGGTTGAATGATTGCCGGCGCCGCTCCCATCTCATCTGCGGCGTACGCGGCATCGTCCGATTCTGCGCGCACGGCTTGAACGTCCGGGCCTTTCGGCAATACTGCAACACCACCTGGTTTGAGAAACGGAAGAGTATATTCAGCCAAAACCGGAAGCTTGGCGACGCCACGAGCCGTGGCCAGATCGTACCTCTCCCGGAGACCTTCTGAGTGGGCAGCATCTTCGGCGCGTTGGTTGATTACGGTTATGCCGCCCAATCCGAGATCCGTGACGACGTGCTCAAGGAAATCACACTTCTTGAGATTAGATTCGACCAACGTCACGTCAGCCCCCGGAAATATCAGCTTCAACGGCAGACCTGGTATACCAGCACCTGATCCGATGTCAATGATGCGACGTCCGTCGAACCAGCCTGCAGTTGACACGCTTCCACCGGCGGGAACCGCGATCCTGAAGGAGCGAATGAAGAGTTGCTCGACGATGGCTTCAGGGTCCTTGATGGCCGTCAGATTGGTGCGGCTGCTCCACTCGATCAGCAGCTCACGATAACGCCGGAAGCACTCGGTTGTGGCGTCATCGACCTGTACTCCGATGGTGTCAGCCGCCTCTATTAACGATTCCAATACGTTTTCCTGACCGATAGTCCGTATAACCGCAACTAGAACATCCTGTGCCGTCTATGCGACTTAACATGATAACGACGGATTACTCAAACGCCCAACGAATGCAGAGAAGGTATCTGGACTCACCATGAAAATACTCATAACCGGCGCCAGCGGCCTCATTGGATCAGTATTGCGCACACATCTCGGCGAATTTGGCCGCTACACCATTTCAGGTGTCGATGCGAGGGCTTTGGACGACGATTCGCTTGCCAGCTTCACGCTCGCCGATTGTTACGATTACGATGCCATCTCGCCTGCATTCAAGGGCCAAGATGCAGTCGTTCACCTTGCCGCCAACGCGCCGGTATCAACGCCATGGCCGGACGTCCTTCGCAACAACATCGCATCGACGCATAACGTGTACGAGGCGGCGAGGGAGCACGGAGTCAAACGGCTCGTATTCGCAAGTTCAAACCACGCAGTCGGCAACTTTGAGTTGGATGAGCCCTACAAGAGCATCGGGCTCGGCGACTACTCGCTGATTGACAACGACCCGGCGAATATTGTGCAAGTCAACCACACAGTGCCTATCCGTCCAGACAGCGATTACGGGGTGAGCAAGGTCTTCGGGGAAGCCACCGGACGTTACTACAACGAACACTTCGGGCTCGAAGTCGCTTGTCTGCGGATCGGCACCGTCGTTCCGGATAACCGTCCCATGAACATCCGCGCCTACGCCACTTGGCTGTCTCATCGGGATCTCGCGCACTTGGTAGATCGATGTCTAACCGCCGACATCAGCTACGAGATCTTCTACGGAGTGTCGAACAACCGTTGGCGCTTTTGGGACATCGACTACGCGCGCGAAGCCATCGGCTACGAACCGCAAGATCGGGCTGAGGACTGGAAGTGAGCCGTCGGTTTTGGATCGACTGGCAGATGCCCAATGTTATCCTTAAGGGGTTGTGAGATGTGGTGTTGCGGCGTTCCCCGCCCCGTTGGTGCAGCGGCCTAGCACGTCGGCCTTTCAAGCCGGAGATCACGGGTTCGAATCCCGTACGGGGTACCAGCTTCTAAGCGATGATCACCTCTCGTCGATGTCTGTCTCGTCATCGATCGCCGGATGTTTCACCGCGTTGTAGATTAGCCATATGGGTACCAGGACGATGGCGAGTCCGAGCACCACGATGAATGTCCACGGTCCCCATCCGAGCAAGTCATGGAGCAGATCGTTTATCCACCGAGCCAGCGTGGGGTCAACCGACTCGCTATGGTGCATAAGCACCGAACTCGAGACATCTGGCTCTAAGACGGGTACGCGCATCGTTAGGCTAGGTTGCGGTGCCCCTCGCAGGAGCGTACCTGATCGAGTATTTCTTCTCTTTGATGGTCAGGATGACAAGCCCGGCGATGAGGAGGCAGAGTGCGCCACCGATGAAGGCTGGATCGTAGGTGCCATACCAGTCGAACGTCAGTCCGAAGATCAACACGGCTGCTCCTCCGCCCATCTGATGCGAAAAGTTGATGAGTCCGCCTAGCGTGCCGACATTGCGAACGCCGTACACGTCAGCAGTCAACCCCGTGGTCAATGGAACGGTGGCAAGCCACGAAGCTCCGCCGATAAGAGCGAAAGCCCACATCGCAGCTTCTCCGGGCAGCACCACCAGCGTCATGAACGCGATGCCTCTTACCAGATACACGGCAGCCAGCAGGAAGTGGCGTTGGAAAATGTCTGAGAGAACACCGATTGCTACCACGCCGCCAGCGTTGATGCCCATCAATATTCCAAACGCCCATGCGGCGTTGGCCTGCGAGACGTCTTCGCTGATAGCCCATCGGACGAAGTGAGTGGAGATGCTGGCGGTTGTGATGCCGCAAACGAAGTAGCCGATTGAGAGTTGCCACATGGGCCACGACTTGAATGCCTCCATCCATTGATCGGAGCCCAACGGGCCACCCCGCATCATCGCTTGCGACCTCAACCGCTGAAGCGCAGACGTTGCATCATCTTTCGAAGGGACTTCCCCGTCGGGCAACAAGCCCATATCGTCTGGAGTGTTCCGTAAGATCACGACGGAAACCGGAACGCCAAGTCCGAGCACCAAGATCCCGGACACGATCCAAGCCGTCTGCCAGTTCGTAGCGAGCATCAACTGGGTCAGGAATGGCACCATGACCAGTCCGCCGAGGGACCCGCCAGCGGCGACGACGCTCATCGCGATGCCTCGTTTGCGTTGAAACCATCGAGTAATCACGGCACCCGCGGTTCCGGGAGAGATGCCGCCGGCGAAGAACGAAATGACGCCGCCGAACAGGACTGCGAGCATGATGACACCGTCGATAAAAGCCAGGAGCAGATACGAGATGCCGAGAACGATCATGCTGACCACAACGACGACTTTACCGCCGTAGCGATCGACTATCTTGCCCAGGACGGGCTGCGAAAATCCGTTGATGATCCAGCCGATGGCTGCCGCCACTGAGATTTCGCCCGTCGTCACGCCCCACTCTCGCTCCCAGTTGTCGACGAAAACTCCGAAACCGTTGCGAGTTCCCATGACCAGCAACATGCCGAAGAACATGGCGCCCACCACGTTCCACCCGTAAAAAGCGCGACGGCGGCGCACACCAACCCGAGCGCGACGGGCTAGGCGGTTAGGGCTAAAGGTGGATGACATTCGGTCGCCAGAGGTCGAGTGATCGGAGGGAATGTTGCAAGTTTAAACGCGACCAATCCCGCGTTAGTCACCTGCTAGCGCACCGTGGACGAAGGATGTATCAAGCATTCCAATAAAAATCGCTTCGCTGGGATCTGTTCGTCTTCTCTGCAACAGAACGAATGAAGGGAAAGTTTGCTAGTCGCTACCCGCTGCCCCGACAGTTCCGGCCCACGCTCCCACTGCCATCATTCCGCCGTCTACATTGACGTAAGAGCCGGTCATGAACGAGGCTTTGTCGCTCGCTAGGAAGAGCATTACGTTTGCGATGTCTTCAGGTTCGCCGATGCGGCCTAGAGGGTGGGTTTTGGCGGAGTCGATGAGGCCTTGTTCGAGATCGTCACCGGTACCTTCGAGGGCATTCCAGACCATGGGGGTGTTGATCGTTCCGGGGTTTACGGAGAGGACACGGATGTTGTCTTTCGCGAAATCGATCGACATCTGCCGGGTCAGCGAGAGATCGCCGCCTTTGCTGGCTGCGTAGGCAGAGACGAAGGGCATCGAGAGCAGTCCTTGAACGCTGGCGACGGAGATGATAACGCCGCCACCGCGTTCCCGCATCGAGGGTACGGAGTATTTGGCCATCAGGAAGCGGCTGCGTAGGTTGATATTGATGATGCGCTCCCACGCCTCTTCGGGGAGGTCTACGGCGTCGACATATGAGGACGGCGGCTGAATGCCAACGTTGTTGATGACGACGTCAATGCCGCCGTAAGCGTCGATCGCGGCGTCGGCTGTGGCCCGGCAACCCTCGATGGTTCCGGCATCGGCTGATATGTACTGCGCAGTTGCGCCTTGCCCTGTCAACTCCTCCACGAGCGCGTCGCCAGCATCATCGTCAATGTCCATAACGGTGACACTTGCACCGGCGTTAGCGAACGCGCGGGACACGCCGCCTCCGATGCCTAGCGCTCCGCCAGTAACGATTACGGACTTGCCTTGGTATTCACCCACTTTGTTTGCTCCGTTCTTGGGTTGTTGGTTGGGACTGTCTAGGCAATCACGATAACAGGAACTCGGAGGGCTGCGTGGAGAACACTCCTTGCTGTCGCTTCGCTTTGCGGAAGGGATGGTGTCGTCTGAACTCGGATTGCTACGGCTTTAGGGTTGGTGGTTTTGTCTGCTCAGTTCGAGTTTCGGGACTAGAATCGAAGCAAATGAGATCGCTTATCTGCCAAGCCAAGCGCTAGTAAGGGATTATTGCGATGAAAAGCGTTACCAATTGGATTAGTTCGCATAAGCCGCTGGCGACGATCATCACTGCTGTGGTCGTCATCCCCGGTGCGGCTCTGGCGTGGTGGTTGGGGTCGCCGCTGTTTATCGATAAGACGGTGGACGAGGAGTTTCCAGCACTGACGAACGCGGTGATGCCCGCGGGGATGGAGATGGCGCAAGCACAAGCGACGATGGAGGCGGCAATGGACGATCCGGAGGAGGTTGAGGAGGAGATGATGGAGGCTATGGGCGCGATGCTGGCCCCTGAGGCGGTGAAGGTTGGGCAGTTTCGCGATGGCGACAGCTTTCACAAGGGGAGCGGCGACGCGACGATCTACGATCTCGGAACGGATGGTTTCGTGTTGCGTTTCGAGGATTTCAACGTGATCAACGGCCCAGATCTGCGAGTGTTGCTGACCACGCACCCGGACCCGATGGGGCGAGGCGATGTTCATGCGGATAACGTGACGTATGTTGAACTCGGGAAGTTGAAGGGTAATATCGGTAACCAGAACTATCCGATTCCCGATGATGTGAACGTGGACGATCAGCGTAGCGTAGTCATATACTGCAAACCGTTCCAAGTAGTGTTTGCGGTCGCGCCGTTATCCCTGAATTGACACGCTGATAGAAAGAAAACCGATGGGCAACAAATCTGGAGATGTAATCATTGTTGGCCTTGGTGCCCACGGCAGCGCGTCAGCGTGGCAACTGGCAAAGCGAGGTGCTTCGGTCATCGGTTTCGACGCTTTTGCTCCGCCTCACCGGCTAGGTTCGAGCCACGGAGACACGCGTGTCATCAGACAGATCTACGCTGAGCATCCAGACTATGTGCCGATGATGCTTCGCAGCTATGAGGTCTGGCGAGAACTTGAAGCGGCAATCGCTGACGACGCTCGTTCTAACGGCGGTTCTACCGAACTGTTGCGGATTGTCGGTGGAGTCTCAGTTGGGCGTCCTGAGAGCGACAGTGTCGTGGGGATGAAACGATCGGCCAAAGAGCACGACATGGAAGTCGAGATCCTCGATCCAGACGAGATCCGTAGACGTTGGCCGCAGTTCCAGCCGCGGGACAACATGGTTGGCGCTTACGACTCAAACTCCGGGGTTCTGTTCCCAGAGAAGTGTGTCGCGTCGCATCTTGATCAAGCCGCGAAGCAAGGCGCTGACCTGCACTACAACGAGCCGGTGAGGTGCTGGCATCCGGATGGCGAGGGTGTCCGTGTGTTTACGGATCGCGGCGAGTACACCGCAGATCAGATCGTTTTCTCGGCCGGTGCTTGGAACAACGAGTTTGTGTCGAAGCTGAAGTTGCCGCTCAGATTGGAGCGTCAGGTGCTGTTCTGGTTCGAGCCAGCCAGCAGCCCGGAGCTTTTCCGCCCCGAAAACAGTCCTAACCACTCTTGGGAGTGGTCCCCGGGCAAAGGGTTTTACTGCCAGCCCGACTTCGGCGGTGGTGTCAAGGCAGCGTTCCATCATCACGGCGAGATGTTCGATGACCCGATCGATCTTGATCGCACGGTTCGCGAGTCTGACGAGAGTTCGTTGCGGAGCGCGATTTCGGGGCTGGTTCCGCAACTGAACGGTCGCATCATGAAGTCCGCGGTTTGCCTCTACACCGATACCCCGGATTATCATTTCCTTTTGGATTGGCACCCCGGCCATAAGAACGTGATCATCTGCAGTCCGTGTTCAGGTCACGGTTTCAAGTTCTCGGCAGTAGTCGGAGAGATCGTGGCGGACATGGCGATGAAGGGAGATGCGCGTTACGACATGACGTTATTCGGCATCGACCGTCTGCTCTCTGAAGAATCTCAATCTCAGTGTCCTGACGACTGACTTAGAATCAACCGAGTGCGTCGACACGCGCGCGACACATAGCAGGACAACGGATCAACCCGAGAGAGAGAATGAAATTGAGGTCGGTCAAACGATATCTTGGCGGTACGCTGGCAATGGCGATCCTGGCGTTGCCGTTGGTTATGATCGCTTGCGGCGGTGAAGAAGTGGTTGAAGAGGCTGCAGAGACGGTTGAGTGGGGATATTCAGGAGTGGGAGCACCAGAGAATTGGGCATCGATTTCGGAGGAGAACGCAAGCTGCGGCAACGGTGCACAGCAATCCCCAATCGATATCACTGGCTACGCCCAAGGCAGTTCTCCCCCGTTGTCGTTCTCGTATCGTAAAGAGGCGGAGGGGGTGTCTAACTTGGGCACCACGGTCGCAGCGAATTACCCGACCGGCAACCGTCTCGGTTTTGGAGAACGCACATATCAACTCGAAACAGTTACTCCACACACGCCTAGCGAGCATCATATCGACGGGAAGTCGTATCCGTTGGAGCTACAGCTGCTGCACAGCCAAGTGTTTGGAGACGTCGCAGTTGTGTCTCAGATGTTTGACATCGGTGAAGCCAACCCGCTTATCCAAGAGATCATCGACAACGTGCCGTCGGAGGTAGGGACTTCGGAGGTGACGGGGATCCTCAACGCTCGAGGCTTGATGACCACGGATCTCGGGTACTACTCGTACAAAGGGTCGATGACCACTCCGCCTTGCGCAGAACCAGTCGACTGGTTCGTGATGCTCGAAATCGGAACAGTTTCACAGGAGCAGGTTGACGCGCTCAAAGCAATAACAGGCGACAACAACCGACCGTTGCAAGCATTAGGCGGTCGTGATGTCTTCACCTCAGGCTCGCGCACAGGCCCGTAGACACATCTAACCCGTCAATTCTCGCCCCTCCTTTAGAAGTGGATAGAAGAAGCCCCACCCCTTTCACCCAGCGAAAGGGGCGCAAGCAAGCGTAGCGACGCGAGCGGGGTATGCTCGGTGAGGGGCGAGGGCCCATACCACCCAAAGCACCACACCTCACACCAACGCAACCAAACAAACAACTTCATCCTTCAAATCATTCTCAATCCGGCCCATCCTGGTTCAAAAAACCCCAACCCGCGCTTCACAAAGGTCTCATCAAGGGCGAGGGTATTAGTCTTATCGAGCGGAGTTGGTTCTCCTTTTGTTGCTAAACTTGCGTTCTATCGCACGGGCGTAAATTACCGTTAATCACCTTAACCGCCCGATTTTAGGAACGCATAGTTGTCAATCACTCACCCCGACTCGGTCGAAGCCTCATCGTCGGGACATACCGTTGCTCACTCCGGACCTGAAGAGCGCGGAGACGAGCAGTCGCTGGGGTTGATGATTGGCATCTCGGCTGGTCACGGCATCAAACACTTTGGTCAGGGCGCGCTGTTGGTGATGATGCCGTTCATCCGGTCTACGTTCGCCATCGGCGACGTCGCGTACGGCACGTTGTTCGCTATCAGTTCCATCTCGTCTGGCATCGCAAATGTGCCCGCCGGGATGTTGGCAGACATGTATCGGAAGCGTGTGGCGTGGCTGCTGACGATCAGCATGTTGATGGTCGGTGTGGGCTACTTTTTGATCGGAATCAGCCCTTGGGTGTGGTTGATCGCGCTGTCGATTGCAGTAGTGGGCTTCGGAACCAGCATGTGGCATGCGCCAGCTTTCGGCACTTTGGCGGCACGGTACCCGAAACGGCGCGGCGTTGCAATGTCAGCGCACCTGACCGGTGCACAGATCGGGAATACTGCGAGCCCGGCAATCATCGGATTTTTGCTCGGCGGCGCGATCGGCAGCTTCGAATTTTCCGGTTTCGATTGGCGTTGGGTGTCCATCGGCGTATCGGTGCCGATGTTCCTCACCGCTATAGCAGTGCTCTGGCGTTTTAAGACCGCGGGTGCTGAGGCGGAACACAACCTGGATCTGACCGAGTACCTGGCCTCAGCTAGACGGCTGTTGACGAATTTCCGAGTGCTCGGTCTGGTCAGCCTCGGAGCCTTCCGGAGTGCAGTTCACACGTCATTCCAAGCGTTCATCGTGGTCTACATGAAGGAGACGCTGGACATGTCCGCGTTCACAATCGGCTGGCACGTTTCGCTACTCACATTCGCCGGAATCGTGTCGACACCGGTCATGGGTTGGCTGTCGGATCGCGTCGGTCGCAAGCCGGTGATATTCGTAGCCATGGGAGCAATGGCGGCGTTGGTTTTCCTGCTGCTTCCGATTAGCGATGGGATCGGCTTCACGATTGTGCTGGGAGCGCTCGGGTTGTTCTTCTTCTCTGTGATGCCGATAATCACGGCAGCCACTATGGATCAGGTCGAACGCGGATCGGAGGGTTCGGCCACGGCTCTCATTTTCACCGGCGGTTCGGTAGTGGGCTCTCTGTCGCCGATCCTCGCGGGCAAGATCTTCGAAACCAACAATTTCGAGGGGATCGTGATTTACTGTGGTGCGATCGCAACGGTTGGCGCATTGTTGGCTCTGACGCTGCCGATGCGGAGGACTGTGAGTTAGCGCACGAGGGTCTTCGGCTGGATGAGTGCCGTTAATGTTGTAGCCCCTTGAACCAGTGGCGCGGTTCCGGTTTCAATTAATGCGACCGCGCCAGTCTTCAGCTCGGTTGCGCCTAAACGGTTGATGCCGATGAGGTAGCCGGGGAGGTACGAGAAAGTCGGGTCGTGGCCGACTATTGCGTAGCTTCCTGCGATATCGAGCGATTGGAGAAGTTCGAGCGCCTCTTCGGGACCATGGTGGGCAGAGAGGCGATCATCAATCTGCGGTTCGTTCCAGCCCGTTTTTTCGCAGAGAATCTCGGCGGTCTTCAACGCTCTTGCGTATGGACTGGAAATCACGGTGACATCGCCAGAAACGAGGGCCTTTATCGCGGCCGCAGATTTGGCGATGCGCCGTTCGCCTTTCGCAGTCAGTGGTCGGTCACTGTCATCGGGCCAGCGTGTCGGATCGGCGTCGAACGCCTTTCCATGGCGGACAATTAGCAGTTTCATCGCGTATCAACCCAAAGATTTCTTTCGTTTTGCTTTGTTATGTTAACGGCAACGCTAGCCAATCCAGTGGGCTGGGCGATGCGCGACGTGAGCAAATTTACGGCCCATCGACTACCAAAACTCGATGCATTTCGGATCCAAGACACCCGATTCCGGCAGTCAATCAGGCACAAACACCACTCGTCTCATCCGCGCGACCGCCGCGCTTATCATCGCGTCAGGATTGATGGCTCTCAGCGTTGTCGCGGCATCGGTACACAACGGCGAGGAAGTCTTGGGGCAAAGGACACCGGAAAGGTGTGAAGAGCCACCGGTGGAACCGCGCAACGTGGAGCTGTGGCGACATGATGAGGGCATTTTGGTGCAGTGGGACGCCTGCCCGAACCATCGATATGACATCCGATGGCGAGACGCAAGGCAACCGGCTGCAAATCCGTTCGAATGGCCAACCGAGGTCGACGCTGGGCGCATCGGCCAGTTCGACATCCCGGACAACGTCCCTACGGATGATAGGCAAGATTTCCATGATGTGACAAATGGCCGGCGTTACGTCATTCAACTCCGAGCAACCCACTTTGAGAACAACCGATTCGACCAAGGATCGTGGTCTGACGACTACTTCTCAGCACCTGACCGATGCGGAGACCTGCCCGAGACGCCGACTAACTTGCGGATACTTCCAGGCGATTCAACACTGACGGTCACTTGGGATCGTTGCAGCGGAACCAGATCTCAAATCCGCTGGCGGGCTGTAGTCGACAGTGTCGCCGAAAGGTGGTCCAACCAAGTGGATGTCGGCAACGCGTCTGACTACGAGATCATGGGCTTAGAAAACGGCACTGAGTACGAGGTCCAAGTGCGCTCGACAGCGCCAAGCTCCGGGCCGTTGGATAAATTGACTGGCGACCCGTATGCGACGGATTGGAGCACGGAGATTAGCGGATCCCCCACCTCGGTATGTCCGGCTGGGGATCCTGTCGTGCCCAAGGAATTTGTCGCGGTGCCGGGAAACGGTGAGATTTACGTGAGTTGGCGACCTTGTCCAGATCACGATTATCAGTTGGCGATCCGCGAACGATCCGCCCTGGGTAGCAATTGGCCATCGTCCAGTGATTGGAGAAATGTAGGCTTCGACGGTCACACACAACCCGGACTGACAAACGGTACTCGATATGAGGTCCGGATTCGCAGTCGGATCGGCGATGAGTTCAGTCCTGCGACGGGGGGCTACGTCGTCAGACCTCAATTGCCGGTGGTAAACAACCGATCGCCTGGTTGGAAAACCGTTCCTCAACGGGTTTCGATCGTTGAGAACCGAGACTACGACAACCCGATCGCGACAATCGAGGCAGCGGATCCGGATCGTGGCGATGATGAGATCCGTTACGAGATCGTCAAACCCTTCCCAGAACCAGAGATCTTTCCGTTCGTGATAAACGTCCGGGATGGCGAGATATATCTGTATGACAAACTCGACTACGAGGTGATCGACGAATACCGGTTCAAAGTGCGGGCAATCGATGTCGCCGGCGCCGAAATTGAGCGCGAAATCCGGATAGACGTGATCGACGCGGAGGGGCCACCACCACCGATTTTCAGGCGCGTGTGTTCAACGGCCTCCGGTTTGGACGTTGCGTGGAATCGCGACGACAGCAAATACGATTACGACCTTCAATGGCGACATGCATCACAAGATTCAGGTCAACCAGTTTGGAGAGATTCAACGGGATACATGTCGTTAAACAACACTTCACTAGTATTCAGAGTCCGAGCGGTCGACAAGATAACCGGCGAGCAGAGCAAATGGTCTTCAGAAGAGGCTGTATTTGTCGGCGGTGTGGCCAACAATGCTCCTGAATTCAGGCGCGAATCCTATTCGTTTGAGGTCGTCGAAGAGCAACTCGAGGGCGTGCACGTCGGTTTCCTCGTGGCAAACGATCAGGATAGTTTCTCATCGATACGCTTCTCGATTTTCGATTCGACGCCTGAGGATGCACCATTCGCGGTTGATCCGTTCACTGGTATCCTCACAACGACTGAACGCCTGGATTATGAGACCCAAGACACGTACACGCTTGAGGTGGGCGTGAAGGACCTGTGCGGCGCGAGCGACTACGTCGACGTAACGATCAACGTCCTGGACGACCCGAACATCGACGCTGCTCCGATAGTGCCTAGCGCACCCTCAATCATTGCCAAACACGAGCAGGTAGTGGTTATCTGGCCAACCGATCATTACTCGGTCTACGACTTGGACTGGCGCAAGATAAACGATGACTATCGCTCACGACCGGAAGACACAGATGCCGCGATGCCGCGGATCGTAGATCTGCCAGATCTCGACAGTGCATATGCTTTTCGGATACGTCGTGTCAACACGCTCGGAGAACCCGGCGATTGGTCACCTGAGACGATCGTCGACCCCAATGTTCCATCGCCGACCATCGACCCGGTTGCTGTTCCGAGGCAAGGACAAGTCTTGGGCGGAGTTGAAGCATATATTTCTGGCCTCACTCTTAAGAGCGGACAGACGGCTCGGTTGGGCTTCAACATGTTCGGCATCGATGGTCGTCTGGACAACTCGCTGATCGATCGCGATGACATATCTGCATCGTGGCGCGTCAGCCACGGGGATCTTTCCGACGACCGTAGTCGGGTAGCCTCTTACACCGCTCCAGACGAGGAAGGCGTGTACAAGATATCGATACTGGTTAAGCAATCGGTACCTGGCGGCATCGTGCAACACAATCTTGAGACGGTGGTGCACACGGTCGGTTCGAACCGATTGATCAAGCCCTTCCAGTACAGCGATGAAATTCCCAGCGACTTCGAGGTTGACGGCGTGACCTACGGCACGATCTCGTATTTCGCAGCCAAAGAGTACCGTCCGCCGAAGGCGCCCAAGGCACTGTTCAAGGTTCGTGAAGGCTCGATACCTAGCTACGAGTGGATCGGCGTGCTTATCGAACCGGGTGAGCCGGCATCCGGATTGCAGGGCCAGCTAGATGGATACACGGCCATCGGCGATATCTTCACCTTGAAGTTCGCGTCAAAGGATGGCGCCCCGATTGTCAACATGTCGTTCACCAGCAGCGCAGCGATGTGCCTGCCGGTGCCGGCCGAGTGGAACGCATCTCTGGAATTCCTACTGGTCATGCGCATCACGCCTGGCGGCGAACTGACGACGATGGATCTGCCAGTGCGCTTCCAGCCGAACCCAGATTTCAACGATCCTGCGTTGGTGTGCGGGCACTCCGAACTCTTTGACGGTCTGATTTTTTTGAGCATCGCAAACGAAGACATCATGACCCCCACACCAACATCGACTCCCACGCCGGTCCCGACTGACACGCCAACTGTAACTCCGACCGTTGAACCGACGACCGTTCCGACTGACACGCCAACACCGACGCCGACACCAGATACGTCGGCAGTAACAATCAGCACGTCGACATCTACGCCTGTTCCGCCTACCGCGACTTACACTGCAACCCCAGAACCAACCGCGACACCTACGCCGGAGCCTACCGCGACACCCACTAGCACTCCGACGCAAGAGCCATCAGCAACCCCCGTCCCGACCAAAGCCCCGACATCCACCCCAGTGCCACCAACTGATACTCCCGTCCCAGTCGCAAGGCCAGAGCCCACGGCTACATGGACAGCTACGCCTACATCGACACCCGTACCCACGGAAGTTGCAACACCAACACCTGAGCCCACGCATACATCAGTCCCGACCATTGCGCCATCGACTCCGACTCCGACAACGGAACCTGAAGGACTAGTTGATGACACCGAAGACGCAGAAGGCCCACTTGATTCTGACGAGAGCGACAACGGGGTACCGATTGGACTGATTATCTTTGCTGTAATCGCGTTCTTGATCTTAGGAGGCGCGATTGCGTTGTTCATCACCTTGAATAATCGAGCAAACCGCCAATTGGCTGACACCCGAAATCCCGAACCAACTTCGCCCGTCGACAACGACGGCGGGTCCATGTCCGAAGACTCGGATGGCACTGAGGATGACGAGGACGGGGATCAGCGCAGGTACGACTCGCTACGATACGACAGGTAAAAGCTGCGCGAATTGCTATTTTCGGCGCGCTGTAAACCACTGATTCTTACGCTACCGCTTTGCTATGTTTACGGCATTGAGTTACTCGACACGTCACAGTTAACCTAATCGCGCCGATGAAATACACCGTATCCAGTCAATCTTGGCGTGCACGAACTCGCATGAAAATCAGGCAACTGTCGGCGTTGTCGGTGGTTGCCTTTGTCCTATTCGCGGCGACAAACGCCGGGTTGCTGTGGCTCGCCGCGGACAGTGACGAAGTCGTCCGTGCAGATCATTCTCAGACACCGGATCACTTTGAGGTGGTTTCCGGAAACTCCAAGCTTCACGTCTCTTGGCGGCCAGACGCGGGTCACACGTACGCGTTGCGTTGGCGGGTAGCAGACGCAGCTGGATCGCGTTGGAACGAGGTGTCAGACCCAGGCAAGTATAGGTACGAAATAACAGGGCTGGCCAACGGTACCGATTACGACGTTCAAATGCGCGGCATGGCCGAGCATACGTCTACGGCTTCCCAAAACATTTGGAGCGACTGGACCCGCATTGTTTCGGCAAAGCCGCGTGCACTTGCAAGTTTCAGCAATGATTCTCCCGCATGGCGCTCAACCGTTGATCGCATCACCCTCGATGAAAACCGTGAATATATGGGCTCAATCGCGAAGTTTGAGGCCATTGGCGGCGACACCAACGACATCGTCAACTACGAAATATTGAACCCCGTGCGTGGCCCGTTCGCGATGAACGCTAAGACTGGCGACGTTTATGTGTACGAACGATTGGATTTTGAGCAAACCGAGGAGTACATGATCGAGGTCGCGGCAACCGACCTCGGCGACGTGCGGATTCGGCACACGTTAACCATCGAAGTAGTTGACGTTGAGGGACCCGCAATCCCGGTTGTGAATCAGATCTGTGCAGGCAACGCACAGGCGTTCCTGGTTTGGGAGCAGAGCATCGATGCCACGTACGACGTTCAATGGACGACGTATGTTGATGGCAACTACAACTACAGCTTGGTTGATGCGAGGAGCTTGAGGGGCGTCGATAGTGATCGGAGCATCGTCGAGAACTTGACCAACTCGACTGAGTGGGTATTCCGCATCCGGGCGGTGGACAAGGAAACTCTGGAACAATCTAAGTGGTCTGCAGACTATGTGGTCGTACCTTCCTCGGATCAGGCCCGGGCTAACAACCCGCCGACGTTCCGCCAGGATTATTACAGCTTCGCAGTTCGTGAAGAGCAAGTCGCAGGCATCCACGTCGGATCAGTGTTGGGCATCGACGCTGACCCCTATTCGTATTTGACCTATTCGATCGCAGAAACAGACCCCCCGAACGCGCCGTTTGAGATCAACGAGGCGAGTGGATTGATTACGACCACTGACCAGCTGGACTACGAAGCGGTCCCGCTCTACAACCTAACTGCGGCTGTCAGGGATCTCTGCGGACTTGAAGGGCGAGCAAACGTCGCCGTTTCGGTAACCAACGCCATCGAGGTGGATGTTCCAGCACCCACTCCACTCGCACCAGCGGTCGCCGTTGGGCACGAACAGGTTGTCGTTCATTGGGACAATTTCACCGATTTCAAATACGACCTCGACTGGCGGCGAATCGACGAGCGGTTCGAACTAGAGCCTAAGGATGCAAATGCCTCATCACCAAGGGTGGTCGAGATTGACGACTCAGGAGTGCAATACGCGTTTAGAATTCGCGCCCGCAACTTGCTTGGGCAAGCCGGTTCGTGGTCGCCCGAAACAGTCATAACGCCATCGACCGAAGCCCCGACCGTACTGCCCGTTGTATCTCCAGACGAAGGCGCATTGCTTGGAGACGCCCTTCCATACCAGGAACACATCAATCTTCGCAAAGGACAAGACGTATTCGTCGGAGTGAATCTTTTCAACGTGGACGGAGGATTGGACAACTTGCTATTCGACCACGAGGATGTAACCGTGCGTTGGTCTTCGCGGATCGGTAGCCTTGAAGAACCTGAAGCACGTTCGACTATCTACACAGCACCGCACCAGGTAGGTGATTTCGCGATATACGCTACAGTCCTGCAAGCGATACCGAGCGGCGCAGTCGAGGTCCGAATACGCATACCGATCAGAGTCATTGGTGAAGACCAAGATCCCCAGATCTATACTGGCGGCCAGCCCTATCCGGAGCAAACATCGTACTTGGGGGATGACTACAGCGTCGCGACCTACAAACTTGGAGGGCGGTACGATGTTCCGGATACTTCAGGGGCGTCGTTCTTCGTACCTCCGTTGTCGATACCCGCTCGCGACTGGATCGGCATCCGTCTAAATGAAGGCGCATCTGCATCTATACTGCAACCAGATGTCCGCAGATTTGACGCCGTAGGCAACTGGTACGAAGCTACTTACGTATCGTCTGACAATTTGCCTTTCACAGGCCTCACGTTCATGCAAGCCGCTGAAGTTTGTTTGCCTGTGCCCGAGCCATCTGCAGCGGCGTTGGACGATATCGAGATCATGCTTCTGCCCGATAACGGCGTGCAGCAGCTCCTAAACTCGCCGACTCGCCAAACCACTGATTCCGCCAATAACGCGCCGGCGCAAGTATGTGCAAAGGCCGGCACGCTCGATGGGGTGATCTTCTTGGTGCAGCCTGAGGCACCCGAACCGATAGCTACGGTCGCTCCGCCGACCGCGACGCCGACACCGACTACGGAACCGGTTTCGCCGACCGTAATGCCAACTCCGACGTATACACCTGAACCACCGCCGCCCCCGACGGCTGTGGTATTTCCACCAACCGTGACGCCGACACCGACGGATACGCCCACACCAGTGCCGACCGCTACCGATACCCCGACAGCAGTGCCGACCAATACGCCGGCACCCACCGACACGCCGACGCCAATGCCGA
>JAAXHR010000347.1 GCA_012270805.1 Dehalococcoidia bacterium | reverse complement strand
CGGCGCTTGCACCACCAAATCCGACCAGTTCTGCTCATCCTTCCCCCGCCAAACAAGCTGCGGATCGAGATCCCGATTGCGCCGCTCATACGCAACCCTAATCGGATTCCGGTCGTCCTCCGCCATCACCGCCTGATACTCAGCCGTGGGAATATTCTTCCGCGATGCGTCCTCGTGCTGCAGGGTTTCGACAGTCTTTGTAGTACGTTTTGATCTGGGCATTGTTTCATAGCCTCTGGGATATTCTAGCCACTGTCGTTCATTTTTCTCGGACGTTTAGGCGGCAAAGAAACCACTCTTCTTTTGCCCAGCCTCTGCTTCTCTTGTAAGTCTCGGCAAATCGCATCTAGGTCATAATTGAAGCTCTTAGCATACGCATCGCGTATTTTACGAACTTCTTCGACGATTGGGTCTGGCTGCATGATTTTACTCGGGGTCCTCGTCGGTCGTGTTCAACAGGTTGCGCAATTCGGGCAGCAGTTTCGGAATCGCGTCTTGAATGATTGTCCAGATGATATCGTTACTGATGCTCAGATAGCTATGGGCCAAGCGGTTGCGCGTCCCCACAATCGCATGCCAAGGAATGTCTGGGTACGCCTCACGCACCTCGCTTGGAATATGAGTTGCTGCCTCGCCGATCAGTTCCAGATTGCGCAGGGTGGCGTCATAGGTGAGTTCATCGGCGATGAACGCATCTTGGTCCAAGCCCTCGGTATAGGACAGCACCTTTTCGCTGAATTCGATCATATCCTGAATGTAGAAACGCCATTCTCGCGCTCCTTGCTCAGCATTAGACATTGATCACCTCCCGCTCCACGTAGGGGCGTATCTCGACGCGCAGATCTTGGTTGGTTGCCAAGTCCACCGGCCGCCCTAGTAGGTCTTCCAAGTAGCCTTGAGCACCGAAATAGCGTTGCCAATTGGGAGGCACGTCGAACCGCACTAGGACATCGACATCGCTGTCGTCCGTAGCTTGGTCGCGGGCGAAGGAACCGAAAAGGGCGAGTTCAGAAACGCCAAAGCGCTGCGCAAGAGTCGCCTTGTGCTCTCGGAGCACATTTAAGACTTCATCTCTGTTCATTAGGTCTCTCCGATATACACATATTAATCAATACAATGTTCGCCCCCTACCCCTTTGACCGAAACCCCTCAACCAACCGATCAA
>JAAXHR010000407.1 GCA_012270805.1 Dehalococcoidia bacterium | reverse complement strand
TTGATCCCCGCCGCAGCATCTTCGAAGTCGCAATCTTTCTCGCATACTTCATCCTGCCCACCGGTCTTTTCGGACGCACCATCGGCAAGTGGGTTGCCGGAGTGTCGGTGATTGACGAAGAAGGAAACAAGCCCGGTGTCGCCCTCGCCATTCCTCGTGAAGCCGTCGGACGTTTCGTAGCTGCCATCACCTTCGGTGTCGGCCTGATATGGGTCTTCTTCGATGGCAAGCGACAAGGCTGGCACGACAAGATCGCGGGGACATACGTCGTCATCGTCCCCAACAGCGGCGGACCCGGCTTCCTAGCCCGGATGTTCGCACCTCAGAACGAACCAACGCCCGACCAGAACCGCCAAAGACGGGTTGGGCGAGGCACAAAAAGACGCAGACGACGCAACCGTCAGCGAAACTAATCTGCCCAACGATCCTAACGATCCGAAAGGCCAACCATCATGGCAATTTCCAAACTTGCAAGAGAACAGATGCAGGCGAGCTCGTGGATTCGGAGAATGTTCGAAGAGGGAATGGAACTCAAAACCATCCATGGCCCCGAAAACGTCTTCGATCTCTCCCTCGGCAACCCTCTCCTCGAGCCTCCGTCAGAGTTCAAACAGGCCCTCGCCGAGATTGCGCAAGAACCCGACAGCGGTCTGCATCGTTACATGCCGAACCCGGGCTTCATCGAAGCCCGCGCCGCCGTCGCCGATGCCCTGACCGAGGAGTCGGGCACAAAGTTCCAACCCACCGACATCATAATGACCGTCGGTGCCGCTGGAGCCATAAACATTGCTCTACGCGCGCTACTCGATCCCGGCGACGAAGTCATCATCATCGCACCTTACTTCGCCGAGTACATCTTCTACGTCCAACACGCCAACGGCATCTACCGAGAGGCGCAATCTACACCGGACTTCATGCCCGACCTCGATTCGCTCGAATCGCCGATAAATGATCGAACCAGAGCAATCATCATCAACTCGCCCAACAACCCTTCAGGTGTTATATATCCCGAAGCGGTCATCGCCGAGATCGCGAAAATCCTCCAAGCCGCCGAAGCCAGATACGAAACCGAGATCTACATCATCACCGACGAACCGTACCGAAAGCTCATCTACACTGACTTGCCCTACCCATTCGTCTTCAAACACCACCCTCGAACCATCGTCGCAACATCCCACTCTAAAGACCTCGGTCTAGCCGGCGAACGCATCGGTTACCTCGCCGTAAACCCTGACGACCCCGGCAAGATCGACCTCCTCGACGCGTCAGTCTTTATGCTCCGCACTCTCGGATTCGTCAATGCGCCCGCCATCATGCAACGCGTCGTCTCAAAGCTCCAGCGGTCATCCGTGGATATGTCGCAGTACCTCCGCAAAAGAGACATCATCCACTCAGGCCTCACTAAGATCGGATATCAATGCAACCTTCCAGACGGCGGGTTTTATCTGTTTCCCAAATCGCCAATCTCTGACGATGTCGCTTTCGTCGACCTCTTGAAATCCAAACTCGTGCTAGTGGTCCCCGGCATCGGTTTCGGAACGGGCGGCTACTTCCGAGCGTCGTACTGCGTCGATGACGAGGTGCTGCATGGTTCGCTTGACGGATTTGCCGAAGCATTCAAAGAAGCCTGAGCTGGTGGATAGAATCGATTCTCATGCTCGCGAATATACCTCGAAAACACGCACGGTCGATCCTGCTTCCGCCCGTCATCGCCCTGCTAGGCATCTTTGCCGTGGCATGTGGCGAGGAAGAAGAACCAACACCTATTATCCTGCCGACCGCCACTCCTGGAACCATGTCGGTTACAGTCACTCCTACGATCTATCAAGACGAAGATGATAAGAAGGTGCAAATCGGCTTCAACCTCGGGCTGCAAGGCTACTCGCAACAAGGAGCCGGTGTCATCAGGCAACTGGACCGCGGAACTTGGGTCAAGGTAACCGTCCGTCCAGCACCCGGCACCATTCAGCAAATCAGCATTCGCCGAGGACGATGCGAAAACGCCACTGATCTCCCGAACTTCCAATGGGTTGAGACCCTAGATCCCGCGGTCGGCGGCGTTTCCGAAACCACTCTCTCCGAACGCCACGTCAGCAGCATCCTCGACGGCAACCACGCCATCGCCGTCTCCATCCCCGGCGGCACCTTCTCCCAAGTAGCCACCTGCGGCGACCTCCCAGACCTAAGCCATCTCGAAATCCCCGAATCGGTCGAGGGGTGACCCCCTATTGTCCCCTCTCACTTTGATGGGAGAGGGCTAGAGTGAGGGTGACCCACTCCCTACACTGCCTCCTTCAACCCCGACCCTGTAACCGGCACCACCACCCGTGCATCTCCTCCAATCAACCCTTCGCTGACCATCGCCTCCAAACCCGCAAACGCGGCTGCCGATGTCACTTCGCAGAATATCCCTGCTTCTGATGCTAACCACTTCTGCCAAAAATCCATCGCAAAGTCTGATACCGCAACTGCTGACCCGCCTGAATTGTTGACTGCGCGAGCCGCTTGAAGCGCGCGCGGTGGATTGCTCACCGCAATCCCAGACGCAACCGTAGGATGTGCTTCGCGCGCGTCCCAAACCTCTCCCTC
>JAAXHR010000450.1 GCA_012270805.1 Dehalococcoidia bacterium | reverse complement strand
ACTCTCGAGTTGCTGCATCCGCAAGCGGTCGAAGAGCAGGTACGCGGCCCTCCTTGCATTCAGGTCGTTGAATGGTGGGCCATTGGCGTTCATGCTGAGATAGTTGATGCCTGCAAGAGGCGAAATCTCCATGCGTACGGAGTCGCCGATGGAATTCAAAGCACCGACGGCGGGAGCGAATTCAGCAGGGTCGAAGCTGGCGATATCGACACGCCCAGTCTGTATGGCAGCGATTCGCGCTTCAACGTCAGACAAGGCCACCGTGGTCATCTCATCAAGATATGGGAACGGATCACCGTCTGGGGCGGTCAAGAAGTAGTCAGGGTTGCTTCGTGAAGTTACGAACTCCTCCATCTCGGCTTCGTCGATAATGAAGGGACCAGTGCCAACCACACGATCCGGTCCGTTCATACCACCTTCCTGTTCCATCACATGCTGTGCGAAGACGATGCCCCATGCGGCGGCAAAGTTCTGGATGAACTCAGCGTTAGGATTTTCGATCTCGATGGTGATGTTGCTGTCGTCGACGATCGTTATGTCGGTGATGCTCTGCAACGCGAGCAGACGCGGGTAGCGCTCTCCTTCTGGTGGAGACTTTGAACGCTCGAATGTCCACTTGATGTCCTCGAGCGTCAGGTCTTGACCGTCGTGGAATTTCACGCCGTCTCTGATCGTGAATGCGAAGCTGTCAGCATTGTCACTGATGCTCCACTCCGTCGCGAGGTCCGGGAGAATGGTTGTCCCGTCGGACGGGTCAAATCTGACGAGGTTGCTGTAGTGGCGTTGCAGGCTCTGAGGCGCGAACCATACTGCCTCGGTGTTGTAGTCCCATTGCCGTAGTGTTCTTGAGACACCGCGGATGAGGGACCCGCCACGTTTGCCGTCGGGGTCTGGGACCATAGCGGCCGTCGGTTCAGGAGCGGCGGTTGGTTCGGGCGCTTGAGTCGGTGCCGGTGCTTGGGTCGGCGCGGGCGGCACGGTTGGGACCGGAGTTGCTGTTGGTTCCTCTTCGCCACAGGCTGCCATCCCAGCGATCGCGAAGATTGATAGCAGCAATAGCACCGTGACGGTCGAGATGCCTTGTAAGACTGTAGATCGCATTTCGATGGACCTCCGATATTGCCCGGGACCGCCAATCGAGAAGAGGCGATTTTCAAAGCGTAACGCCGTCGTTCCCATCGACAGGGAAGATTCCTCGGCGAACGCAGCTGAACCCGTTGATTTTTGCCGTGCGTTCAGTATACGCGGTTTGACATTTCTGGTTAGTTAATTTAGTTTCATGTTGCGCCGATGTTTCGGTTGCGAAGTTCGTGGTGCCGTACTTTGTGGGTCACGGGGATTCGGAGCCGTGTCGGTAGATTGATCCGAGCCCCGAATTTCGGCGGCTTGGGGTTAGGCAACTAAATACACGAAAGGTATTGAGATGCGAAGCACGAAATATGGAGGATTGCTTGCCAAGCGATCACTTCTCGCCTTCATGCTCACCGTTGCGGCTGCCGCTCTGACGACCGTTATCGCCTGTGGAGGCAGTGAGACGGTTATCCAGACTGTCGAGGTCGAGAAGATCGTCGAGGTCGAAAAAGAGGTGGTCAAAGAAGTCGAGGTCGAGAAGGTCGTCGAGGTCGCGGGTGAAAC
>JAAXHR010000126.1 GCA_012270805.1 Dehalococcoidia bacterium | reverse complement strand
TCCAGGCTGGCGAGGGATTCCCGCACCGTTTCCCGAGCGTCATTACCGAGCAAATCGGCTGGCTCGCGGTGGATGACCCGAAGCCGCTTGGCGAAATCGCGATACTCGGCGGTGCTCAGTGGACGCAGTTTGGCCGCACGCACGCTCCCTCTCTGGGTCCGCGGCCTCGGAGGGCGTCTCCGCCGGCCCGCGAGCAACGGCGCGGTCAACAGCAGAATCGCCTGCGCGTTTGGGCTTAGGTCGGCGGCCATGAGCTTCCGCATGGGAGGCGTCCGCGAAGGTGGCCCATTTTTCCATGGCAAGGGACACCGCGATCACCTACCTTAAGGTGCGTTGCCTATTCCCTGCACGCGGAGGCCAACCTCGTGGGACTCCCGATCCGCCGACCGGCTCCCGATCTCTTCCTCGCTCCCGAGGCCGAAGCGCAACGCATCATCCTTAGCCTCGCCGACCATCTCTACGCCAACACGGCGCTAAAGCCGATGTCGAAGGCGCTCTTCGCCATCTCCCGATTCCTGCTGTTGGCGCGTGAACCTGATCTCGGATCAGAATACGATCCAACGATGCTTGAGGACGCGTACCGGCGCGCCAGCAGGCGGCTACCTGTGCCCTTGGCGGACGACTATTCCTTCGGCGACATCGTCCGTCAGTGCAGGTCGGCGCTCCCCAAGGTGATCGCGGACCTGAGGGCCGTCGTTCGTCTCGTGGATGGGCGGGACGCCCTCGGCTTGGTGTTTAGCTCGCTGGTGCGAGGCCGTTGGGATTCCGGGGAAGGCATGGGCACATTCCTGACCCCTGAGGAGGTCGTTGACGCTATCGTGGCGATGGTGCTAACCAGAAACCGGGCGTTGTCCCGCGCCTCTCGCGAGTTGCGGTACATTGGTGACATTTGCGGAGGAACAGGTCGCTTCCCTCTCGCGCTTGCCCAAGCACTCTGTCGTTCATCCAATGGAGTTCGCCAACCACCGGCGTCGGTCGTCTCTTTCGACCAGTCTACGTTAGCGAGCGATTACGCACGGTTGAATTTCCACTTCATGGGACTGACCGCCCGTTGCGACGTGGTTCCAGATTCCCTATTGGATCACCGAGTCAGTTCTCTCAAGAGTCGCTGCTCCGCGTTGGCGACCAACCCCCCGTTCGGGGCAGGTAAGTACGAAGTTACGCCTGCCCTTCTCCGAGAGCTTCCTCAGTCGGTTGCTGCGGACATGACCATGAGTCCAACCGTGGATCCGGCACCCCTCTTTCTACTACGTAATCTCGACTTGCTCTGTGTGGGCGGTGTCCTTGGCATAGTTCTGCCGGATGGTGTGATACAGGCACCACAGCTTGTCAAGGCTCTCAAGGCATACGAACGCAACCAGCCATTCGCGGTGGAAGTTCGAGCTCTGGTGTCTCTTCCACCTGTTACGTTCGCTTTTGGCGGAACGGTGGCCAAGACATCCTTCCTAATCGTAAGCAAGGAGGATGCGCCGACCAATCGTCCCATGTTCCTAGCCCGTGCAAACCACATCGGGTTCCTGAAGCGGCGAAATACCCGGATCTCGGACAAAGAAGGCAACGATCTTCCCGATATCGTGTCTGCCTACCACGACCATCGTGAGACGGACGCCGATTGGGTGCCCAACTGGCGATGCTGGTCCCGATTGGGATTGTCGCTGATTCTGGAAAGGAACGCCGGGTCCAAAGGAGTCCAACTCCAAGACGTGGCGAACAGCATTCGCCGGTTCACGACGGTCGTAACCGGTCCTGCGAGCTTTCACGTTTCGGTTCTCGATGTTGATGAGACTGGATTGATCGACGTACTGTCTGCCAAGCGCAATTGTCCATCGACCCGGGTCTTGTCATGTGGGCCTGGCGATATCCTGGTGTCCTGCATCAACCCGAAGATTTGGCGGGTCGCCGTTGTACCCAATCTTCCGGGGAGATGGACATGCAGCTCCGAGTTCTTGGTGCTCCGACCGACGTCCGATAACTCTTCGTGGGAACTTGCGCTTAGACTTCACCACGGCGCCTTCGTCAATGCGATTCGGTCAATGGCGGGGGGCACATCGTCAAGTAGGCAACGGGTGAAGAAGGAAGATGTGTTGTTCGTGACGGTGCCGGAGGTGACCATGGCCCAAAGGGCGATCGAGACTCATGGAAAAGCACGTGACGAGTACTATTCGGCACGGCTCGCTGAAGGTGTCCTGTACGAGCAGCTTGGGGCGCAATAGCTACGGAGTCGGCTCACACGGATCCAAGGATTCTATTGACTCGGCGAGGAAGTCGATTCGGTAGCCCATGTCTGGTTGATGGGTAGCAGAGAAGAGCAGAGGATACTCCAAGTTGCCATAGGAATTGCGGATGACGTTGTTGTCCTTGTTCCGGGGTGGATGCAGCTGAAAGTTGTTACTGCGAATGATCCCCAGTGCCTTGTCATGGTACCACCGCTTGGCCATGGCTCGAAACTCCCCATCTGATGGGGGTTGGACCACCCAAACCCTACATCGAGGTCGGTTCGACGTCTCTGTGTGATCCCAGAGCACGAAGAAGATGTAGGGGATGCCATCGAGCGCTTGGACGGATTCGGGTCGCGCGGCTGCGGACGAAGTCCGACCGGCCGGGAGGACGCCGTTGAATCGAGGTGTGTCGATGGCCTGCCATACATTGGCTGCCTTAACGTCGGAACCATCTTCCAAGTCCGACCCCTTCCTGCGGGATCGACCGCGAAGCCCGGTCAGGAGGCTGATGAAGGATCTCACTCCACGACTTGGTGTCGGATGGTACCGTGTGTCCGGTGTCGTGAGCCATCGGTGAGATGGCGCGGAAACTGGCGTAGTGTCTGTTGAGCAGTTCAAGAACTCGGTGCGTGTTGATCGTCACGGCCTTGGCTTCGTCAATCTGTAATCTTGCGTGTGGTCGAGTGTGACCCGTCGTGTGTAGTCGTATGGTTCACCGTGAGGCGCGGACGCGCAAACGGAACTGGTTGAAGTCTTGCTTACGTTGATTCATGACGTGGGACAAGGTGGGTGCCTCGAGTCGCGTCGAGTCGCTAGCGCAGCGGCGGCGCGCTCTCCGGCGGCCGCCGGTGCCCCGTAGCCTG
>JAAXHR010000047.1:1215-1705 GCA_012270805.1 Dehalococcoidia bacterium | reverse complement strand
CTCGTCATTGCAAATGCGATGGGATTCAAGGCCTTACCGGACGCGGATGTAACAGTGGATCACTCGGAACGTGACCTGAATCAGGACCCGCAATCGGGGGATGGGTTCGACGCGCGTATCGACCAATCCCGAGCCCCATGCGGTCCTACCTGGATCGACGTGTGATCATCATGCGTCGATGAACGCTTCAATTCTCTGGTATCGCAACCGAGTCTCAGTATGATAGCGGCCAAGCCGAAACAAAGGGCCGCATGGCAAAGACTCATGCGGAACAGGTCAGTGCCATCTCGTCCGACTCATTCACACAAACCAGCTGCCGAAGATCCCAGTGCGATACGTGTTTCTCTAGTCACAACAATATCTTATATGGTGCCATTCCGACTCTGCCGAGACTGTAACGAATCGAACGTGCGAGGTCAGATAAGGCAGGCGAGCCCGAGGCACAACACAATTGGACCGCAATGGAACTGAAACTTGAGGATCTCGCGTA
>JAAXHR010000047.1:0-1033 GCA_012270805.1 Dehalococcoidia bacterium | reverse complement strand
CGCCCGCATGCATCGAATACGACAGCAAGCGCTTGAATCGCGTGACGGGCTTCGTCGAGGAGCAGCATCCCCAAATCATGGTGATGACGCTCCAGTCCTTCAATGCGGAGGACCGTATTCTCAACCAGGCTCAGAGGGAAGATCTCTTTTTCAATATGCCCTTCATCGACGCCATCGCACGCACGCGACCGATCATCATCATGGACGAGCCGCAGGAAGGCATGGACACAGAGAACGCTGTCGCTCGCATCGACGCCCTTCAGCCGCTCTGCAGGCTCCGCTATTCCCGACACACAAGGTCATGCGGAATCTCGTGAACAGACTGACACCGTTCGACAGCTACAAACAGGGCCTTGTGAAGAAGATCGAGGTTTTGACCGTCGCAGAGCAAAATCAGGAAGCGACGTTGCGCGTCGAGCTCGTCGAAGTGAAGACATATCAGGATGGCAAACTGCCGCGAGCCAAGCTGCGCCTCTGGTACGCAAAGCAAGACGGTTCGTTCGCCGCACGCGAGTCTCCGATTCTCAAGGTCGGCGACAATCTGGAACAAAGGACGGGCAACATCGGCTATCGGGGCTACGTGATTCGCCGCATCTCGAAGCCACTCCGCGAGAGCGCCTACCGCTGCGAATTCGACAACGGGGCTGTCGTGGTCGAAAAAGAGAAAGCCGCCGACTTGGAGGGCATCTTCGGGGAGCAGCTCTATTGGTTGATCGACAGCCATTTCAGAAAGCGTGACCGACTTGCGCCAGAGGGAATCAAGTGCCTGTCCCTCATCTTTATCGATCGCGTGGATAACTACGTCCAGCCGGACGGCATCATTCGCCGCATCTTCGCCGAGAAGTATCGACAGGTCTGTAGGGAGCAACAAAATTGCGAGCCTGGCGAGGATGATATAGCCGCCGTGCAGGGCTACTACTTCGCGCAGACCGGAAAGGGCGGGTACACCGACAACAAGCGTTCCATGCGCACGAACAAGGCGCTTTTCGACCTCATCTTGAAACAGAAGGAAGAACTGCTGCGCATTGGGAAT
>JAAXHR010000044.1 GCA_012270805.1 Dehalococcoidia bacterium | reverse complement strand
AAGTTGCTGAGGTTTCACGGCAAGAACGGCAAGTTCAGCGGAAAGCACCGCGTTGACGTTGTTCGCCGCGACAGTAACGCCGTAAGTGTCAGCGAGATACAAAGCGCGTTCAGGTATCGGCTCGCTGACGACGATATTGACATCGAGCGCGGCTTCTCTCATGCCGGAGATGATCGCCTCCGCCATCACCCCTCCGCCGATGAATGAAACGTTCAACGTTGATGTGCTCGCAGTAGTTGATCGATCTGAAGCTCTGGCCAACCGCCGATGCGCGGAACAACTTCAATGATGTCGATTATAAAGTTCAGAGTTTGCAGGAGTATTTGCGTGGATACCGGCGTTCGCTATACGGTTACAAAACGATCTTCATTCGCGCGCACCTTTTCCCTTCCGACACTTCCACGTGAATAGGAAAACATGTATCGTACGCGGAAATGACGGGTTAACGTACGACGCTGTTCCAGGAAAGGCTGAGGGCGGTTAGGACGGAGAGGAGCGCAATGACGAGGATTTCGATGGGGATAATCCAGCGTAGTGCCCGTCGATTTTGAGCGATGATGGAGACGAGCCGCAAGTGAGTCGCGTACGCGAGTATTGCAACGAGAAAGAACATCCACCAGTGGCCGTCGACCAGTTCACGTTCCCATCCTGCATCCAAGAAGGAATTGCGCGCGTTGGGGGAGTCTGCCAAGTCCGTTATACCAGCGCCTACGGAGAACGCAGTGAGTATCAGGAGACCAATCGCCAGCAAAGGATCTAGCAGATGTCCATAACCTGATTTTTCCTGCTGGTTCATGTGAACAGTGTATCGGTTAAAGACTTAGTTGAGGGCGGAAGTAGTATGATTGCGTACTCCATACTCGTTGGCTGAGTGCCGACGCCGATCTAAGCCTGACACGCCATCTGAACCCGGTTGTCGGGTGTTTTCGCGCGTTCGGGCCGTCACACTCGCATGGATTACGGTATGCCGCAGATAATTGTCGAAGATCTGATCAAACGATTTCGAGTCTCCGAGCGCGAGGCCGGAATCTGGGGTGCAATTCGAGGGATCATTCGACGGCGCCATCACACTGTCGACGCGCTAGACGGCGTGAGTTTTTCGATCGAACCAGGAGAGTTGGTCGGCTACATCGGTCCAAACGGCGCCGGGAAGTCGACGACTGTCAAGGTTATGTCTGGCATCCTTGTCCCGGATGCTGGGCGTTGCGAAATCTTGGGGCGCGTGCCTTGGCGGAATCGCACGGAGCACGTGAGTCGGATCGGCGTGGTATTCGGACAGCGCACACAACTCTGGTGGGATCTGCCAGTCATCGAATCGTTCGATCTTCTGCGAGACATCTATCGCATCCCGCGCGACGAATACGCCACGAATCGCGATGAGTTCATCGCCGTATTGAATATCGAGGCCTGCTTGGATGTTCCGGTGCGTCAACTGAGCTTGGGACAAAGAATGCGTTGCGATCTGGCGGCGGCGTTGCTTCACTCCCCCGACATCCTTTTCCTTGATGAACCGACCATTGGCATGGACGCGGTCTCGAAACTCGCATTCCGCGAATTCATCAAACGGTTCAATCAGAAACGTGAGACGACCGTCATATTGACGACCCACGACATGGACGATATCGAAGTCATATGCGACCGAGTAATGATCATCAACGACGGCAAGATCGTTTCTGACGGAACCCTTGATGAATTGCGACGACGCGTGACATTGGAACGTCGATTGGTAGTCGAATTGGTCGACAACGCAAGTGAGCCCATCATCCATCCGCTTGCCAACCTCGCACGTCGGGACGGTACGCGAATTCACATCCAGTTCGACCCGCATCAGATATCCGCGGCGGATCTGATAGCGCACGCCACATCCCAGAATCAGGTTCAGGACCTTTTCGTCGAGAACCCGCCAATCGAGGAGACGATCGCGCGCATCTACGAGGACCAAGCGCCTTGATCAGCTACTGGGCAATCGTCAGCGCTCGATTCAGAAGCCTCCTGCAGTACCGCTCTGCGGCTCTAGCAGGCCTCGTGACCCAGATAGTTTGGGGCCTTATCCGAGTCATGATCTTCCAGGCTTTCTACAGTTCGACGAACGCTGAGCAACCGATGAACAGCAGCGACGTGGAGACCTACATCTGGCTGGGGCAGGCATTTCTCGCGGCATTGCCTTGGAATATAGACACAGATTTGCGCTCATTGATCAGGTCTGGCGGCATAGGTTACGAATTGATACGGCCTGTCGATCTCTATTCGTATTGGCTCAGTCGCGCTCTCTCTTGGCGAACTGCGCCGATGCTGATGCGCGCGATCCCGTTGCTGATGTTCGCGTTTGTGGTCATGGGCATGTCACTGCCGGTTTCTTGGTCCGCGGCGGCGGCATTCTTCGTCTCGATGTGTGCAGCGATTCTGTTGAGCAGTACGATCACCACGTTTTTGAATGTGACGATGTTGTGGACGATCACCGGGGACGGTGTCACGCAACTGACGTTCGGCCTGGTGTTGATCTTTTCCGGCATGCTGGTGCCGCTCCCGCTCTATCCTGATTGGTCACAACCGATCATCAACGCGATGCCATTCAGAGGTCTTGTCGATACTCCTTACCGGCTCTATCTTGGACATATCCCTGTTTCGGAGTTTCCTCAGCACCTCGCGCATCAATTGGCATGGATCGTTGCGTTCGTGATTGCCGGTCGAATCGCGTTGGCAAGAGCGTTGCGCAGAGTGGTGGTGCAAGGAGGGTAAAAGTGCTGGACAGTCTTTTCGTTTACAGACGGTTTTTAGCCGTTTCACTGCGGGCACAGATGCAGTACAAAGCCTCGTTCCTCATGCAACTCGTCAGCCGGTTAATCATTACTGCTGGCGAGTTCATGGCGATTCTTGTGCTTTTTGATCGATTCGACTCACTGATCGGTTGGAACGTCTACCAGGTCGCATTCATCTATGGCATCGTCAACATCTCTTTCGCCGTGGCTGATGCGATGACTACCGGGTTCGATTTGTTCGGCGACATGGTCAAGACTGGCGATTTCGACCGAATCCTGATTCGTCCACGATCTACGGCTTTGCAGCTCGCCGGGCAGGAACTGACGTTGCGCCGTATAAGCCGGTTGACGCCGGGACTGGTGGCCCTGACATGGGCTGCAATGAATCTCGACCTGAATTGGACCGTTGCGAACGTCGGGTTGTTGACGGTTTCGGTCGCTGGTGGGGCATCATTGTTCGCCGGGTTGATCGTGTTGCAGGCGACACTCGCGTTCTGGACCACCGAAACGTTGGAGGTGATGAACGCATTGACCTACGGCGGCGTCGAAACAACGCAGTATCCCATCAACATCTACCGGCCATGGTTCCGAAACTTCTTCACTTTCGGGGTGCCGTTGTCGACAGTGAGTTACTTTCCCGCGCTGGCTATCATGGGCGTCTCAGACCCGTTGGGCACGCCGCTGTGGTTTCAATACCTGGCACCAGCGATCGGTATCGCATTCCTGATCGCTTCGCTCCAAGTCTGGAGAATCGGAGTGAGACACTATCTCTCGACGGGCAGCTAAAACGGTTCAGGCAATTCCCCGACGCGTCGCCAGTGCGACTGCGAGTTTGATGGCTTCCACCATGCTGGTGGATTGAGCCACGTTCTTGCCAGCAATGTCGAAAGCGGTGCCATGGTCTACCGATGTGCGAATGAAGGGGATTCCGAGATTTACCGACACCGACTCTTCGAATCCGTGAACCTTGATGGGAATGTGTCCTTGATCGTGATACATCACCACGACAACGTCATACATGCCGTCGATAGCTTGATTGAATACGGAATCCGCTGGGTGAGGGCCCGTTGCATTGATGCCTTCAGAACGGGCGAGTTCGATCGCAGGGTAAATCTCTTTGGCCTCGGTGTCGCCGATAAGACCATTGTCGCTGGCGTGTGGATTGAGAGCAGCGACTGCGATCCGCGGGTTTCGGAAGCCCCAACGTTTGAAATGATCGTCAGTTATCCGCACCGCTGTGACGACATTTTCAGTCGTCACAAATGCGCATGCTTCGGGCAAAGATTTGTGCGTTGACAAGTGCATGCAACGCAAGATGCCGCTCACGAGCATCGTGTAAACAGTAGCACTGTCGGTGAGACGTTTGAAGACCTCCTGGTGTCCGAGATCGACTGCACCCGAAATCTGCCAAGATTCCTTGTTGACGGGTGCCGTGACCATCGCATCGATTTCACCTACCAAGCACATCTTCGCGGACATCTCGACCCACTCATGGGATGCTCGCCCCGAATCGGCGGAGTGTCTACCCCGGGGAAATTCAACGTCCTCGTAGTCACCGACGCTCAATACCGATAGGACCTCAGAGGAATCGGGCGTTTCAGCAGGTTCAGCGACGCGTTCGACCGGAATGTCTATTCCTGTTTCGGCTACCGCTTGGCGTATCGATCGCTCGGTGCCAACGACGAACATGCGAGCCGAATCGTTCACCTGAGGATCGGCAAGAGCTTTTACGACAACCTC
>JAAXHR010000325.1 GCA_012270805.1 Dehalococcoidia bacterium | reverse complement strand
CCGCTTCGCTTCGTTCAGAATGACATGGTTGGGGGCTACGCTCCCTTCAGAATGACGTGGTTGGTGGCAGGGCTTCGTTCGGAATTTCATTGTGTTCGTATCGCATTTCCGTGATTCTGCTGTACCCTGTTAACCGCGACGGTTTCCCATTACGAGTAGCCATTAGGCAATTGGGGCATGGATTCCCCATGCCCCCTGTTTGGCACTCGGATGATGCGGAAACCGTCGCAGGTAGCCATGCTCATCGGTCTAAAGGGGGCATCTTCATGCTGAACCTCTCCTTCAAGGCGATGGTGGCAATCTCCGCGGCGGTTATATCCACGGCACTATTGATGGCCGGATGCACCGCCGTAGAGGCCACCCCAACGTCGTATCCGGTGTCCGTTCCCACGGCCACATTTACTTCTGTACCGACTCCGACACAATCACCTGAACCAACTGCGACGGCACCCGCGCGGGCGGTATTGCTATTCCCATCCGCCACGCACGAGCCTACACCATCTCCTACGGCGACTACGGTGCCGACTGTCGAAGGTGAATATTCCGTTCAAGTTGTGAAGGTCTTGGACGGCGATACATTTGAGGTCGAGATTGACGAGGTTCAGGTTGCAGGACTGAAGAATCAGACTGTGAGGGTTTTCGGAATTGATACCCCAGAGACGCGGACGAGCGACGATTTCGAGAAAGCCTGCGGCGAATGGTCGAAAAAACGTGCAAATGACTTTGTTTCATCCGAGGGGCAGTATGTTTTGGTTACTGAGTTTGAGGACGGCGGATTCAGCAGGATATTGGGCGATATTCGATCACCAGAAGGTGTAATGCTGTCGGAGTTCATGTTGGACGAGGGGTTAGCTGTCGAATATGGCGGTGGGACTCGGAGTTTCGAGGATCATCGTGAGAATTGCGGGCGCTTGGTTGAAGCCGGGCACATCTCAGGACTGGAAACCGAGGCGATAGCTACTGCGACAGAAGATCCAACGGCAACACCTGAACCCACATCTGAACCTAAACCAAGTCAAGATCCAACGGTCGCGCCTGATGGTGATACGGCTCAATTGCCTACTGCGACCTCAACCGAAGATCCCACGGTTACCGCTGAAATTGACGAACCCGACGCGACTTACGAAACCTGCGAGGAAGCTGAGGCAGCAGGTATAGAGCGTGAGCCCGGTAAAGAAGGACCAAGTTGGGGATTTCCCATCGAAATTGTTACCGGCGAACGCGATGGCGACCAGGATGGTTTCGTTTGCGAGATCGAGCCTAACGAAATCGGGAAAGTCTCACCTGCTACACCGACTGCTATACCCACCGAACCTCCGACCATTGATCCTGAAAAATCCAGTCAGGTTTATGAGAGTTGCGACACCGCGATTGAAGCAGGTTTGGAGCGCATCAAAGGCGACAGTGGAGATGGCCGCGGTTTCCCAGCTTCACAGGTGCCAAACGCCCGCGACGGCGATGGGGATGGCGTGGTTTGCGAAAGGTAGCGCGGCGGTTATTTCGCGTTAAAGCCAATGCCGTTCAGATGGCTGGTGTCGTTGAACTGACGGATTCGCCATGCGTTCGGCGTGTATTGGTGTTCTCTGACGATGGTGACGCTGGTGTTGTCAAAGAGGAAGACCCATTGGTTTGTGGCATCGAGGTTCAGCAGATGCGCCAACACCCCTCGCAACGATCCGACGTGACCGACGACCAAGATAGTCTCGTTCCCTTGGCGATGTTCGGCAAGGATTTCCCTCAAAAAACGACCGACTCGTTCCCACGCTTCGAGCATCGATTCGCCACCGGGGAATTTGATGCCGATCCGAGAGTTCAGATTTTTCCAGCGTTGGTAGAATTCAGGATCGGCATTGCCAACCTCTTCCCACGAAGTGTCTTCGTAGTCGCCGAAGTGGTGTTCACGTAGCTGTGGACGGGTTCGAATATGTAGTTCGGGGCGCTGAGCAGTGATCGCTTTGGCGGTTTCAACCGCTCTCTGGAGGTCGCTCGAGTAGATGGCGTCGAACTTTATACCAGACAATCGTTTCGCCACCGCTTCGGCTTGGAGTCGCCCCAGTTTAGTGAGGGGAACGTCAAGCTGCCCCTGGGCTCTGTCGTCGATATTGCCTTGGGTCTCGCCGTGGCGAACCAAGACGATGGTGCGTGGGAATGGGTTGATGGTGGTCAACAATGAGTCACCCTCGGGAGTTAAGTCTCTTGAGATGATGGATGTCATTAAGTAAGTGTGCCTGCCATCTGCTAGGCATGAAGGCGTGTTCTTTTAAAACGGTGACGCTTGCGTTGTCCAACATGAATCTCCACTGATCCGCGATGCGCAGTTTGAGGAGTCGGGCCAAGAGAGCGCGTAGAGATCCGCCATGGGCGACAATCAGAATGTTTTCGCGGGGTGCGTCGTGAGTGTCTAGCATCTCCTCGGTGAAAGCACCTACGCGCCGCCACATATCCCTCTCGCTTTCGCCGTTGGGAAACCTTGCATCAGTCCTGGTTTCCCAGTCGATCCATTTCCAGAAGAAGGCAGGGTCACATTCGCGGATGAAATTCCATGATTTGTTTTCGTAGTCGCCGTAGTGGGTTTCGCGAATATCGGGACGGAAACTCACCTTAATTTCAGGTTTCAGGTCTGTAAACGCCTTTGTCGTCATCTTGGCGCGGCGCAAGTCGCTTGAGTAGATGACCGAGATTCCGGCATCTACAAGGCTTTGCGCGGCACATAGAGCCTGGTTCAATCCTCGTTGGGTCAAGCCCGCGTCAAAGTGGCCTTGGGCCCTATCATCAACGTTCCCGTCGGTTTCACCATGGCGGACTAGCGTGATGGTGCGCCCCTTGGATCTATCCGTTGCCATCAGGGACTCAAACGGGGTGGGAGAAGCCATTGAGATGGTAAGTGTCGTTCCAGCGTTCGATCTGCCATCCGTCGTCGCGCCATGTGGGTTCGGAGATTATGGAGCTGATGCCGGTGTTGTCGGTCCTGAGTCGCCACTTGTCTTCGAGTCGAAGGTTGCACATGTGGGCGGCAGCGGCTTTGATCGATCCACCGTGGCTGAAGACTAGGATCGTAGCATCTTCCTCGTGTTTTTCGATAATCTCGCGAGTGAATCTGGCGACGCGATCCATGTGTTCACGGTCGGTCTCACCGCCGGGGAAGCGCACGTCGGAGCCGATTTCAGGGTTGAGGATCTTTGCAAAGATGTCGGAGTGCTCATCGCGTAGTTGTTGCCACGAGTAGTTTTCGCAGTCGCCGTAGTGCTTTTCTCGTATGGCTGGGGTTGTCGAAATTTCGAGATCGGGGCGATGTTCCATCAACGGTTCGGCGGTCTGTAGAGCTCTGGACGAGTCGCTGGAGTAGACGGCGTCGAAGTGCCAGGTTTTAAGCCTTTGGCCGAGAAGTTGGGCCTGTGCCCTGCCCTGTTCGTTGAGGGGAGCATCGTGGTGGCCCTGAGCCAAATTAAACGCGTTGCCGTCGGTTTCGCCGTGACGGACTAAGTAGAGGATGGTCAATGGTTAACTGCCTCGGTTGGTTCGATCAGAAAATGAGCATCTGGATCAATAGTAAAAATCGAGTGTGATGCGGGGTTAACGGGAACTCTCCGACCAGTGATTGGCTTGGCTTCGGTCGGGGAGTCCTCTGTTAGTGCTTGGTGAAAGGCGCGATTTGGATTAATCGTTGCGGTGACTACTCGCAAGGAAACTCTTCGCGGAGTTCGGCGAAGAGGTTTGCCATGGGGCCGCATCCAAGGGAGAGGGGGCTCGAGATGTTCATCATTGTGTAGCCTTCGCCGATCCAGCGCCGAGCGACTTCGGGGTCTTGGAAGGTGGTGGCGAGGAACTTGCCGGTCCCTTTGACGCGCTGGGCAACGTCGGACATGATCTGTTCGACTTTGTCGTGGTGGATCTGACCGGGTATGCCGAGAGTTGCCGAGAGGTCGGTGGGACCGACTAGCAGCACTTCGAAGCCTTCGAGTGCAAGGGTGTCATCGACTTTCTCGTATGCTTCTGTGCTCTCCATCTGAATGATTAAGAGCGTCTCGTCGTTGGCGTGCTTGAGGACATCGTCTTGGGTGATGTCGAGGAGCGATGCGAACCACGGGGCGATGCCGCGCTCGCCCAAAGGTGGGTATTTCGAGTAGCTGATGGCTTCGGCAGCCTCTTCCGGGTTGTCGACCTGTGGAACCATTACGCCCACAGCACCGACATCATACGCTTTCTTGATTTCGCCGGGATGATTCCAGGTCACGCGGATCACGGGTGAAACACCGAGGTTTCGGCCCTGCACGCAGATCGTGCCGATGCTTTCGGTGCCCCATGGACTGTGTTCTTGGTCGATCCATACCCAGTCGGGCTTGATGCTGCTGTAGATGGTGTGCGCCACGTGGGGTTCACGTGAGAACATGCTGGTGCTGAGGACGGCGCCGCCGGTGGCGAGTTTCGATCTGATTGTGCTCGGGTACATGTTTCTCCAGTTCTTGTGATCAGATTGGGTCGACCATTGAGAAGCGATTGCGACCGGGTAAACAGGATACTAACAGGAAGCGTCGCCAGATAACCGCGACCGACGAAGTGATAACTTTGTATCGAGCGTCAATCAGACATTGCTTCAATTTCATCGAGGTTCACGACATGATCGTAGTAACGACAGAAAATGTAGAAGGCAAAGAAGTGGATCAGGTGTTGGGCATGGTGCGCGGGAACGCGGTCCGGGCCCGTGGTATCGGGTACGACTTCATGGCCGGCATAAAAAACATCACTGGCGGCGCGGTCTCGGAGTATTCGAGTCTTCTGCGAGATACAAGAGAAGACGCGACTCAAAACATGATCGGAGAAGCAATGGCGATGGGTGCGGATGCGATTGTGAGCACACGCTACAACACCTCGTCGGTAGGTCAGGGCTTCGCCGAGATCCTCGCGTACGGAACAGCGGTTAAGCTCAAGTAATCGTTCTTGACGTGATTGAGATCGGAGGCACTACAGGATGACTTGGGGCAAAGAAGCGTCTGTGATATTGACCACGACGAACTTCGTTCCGGGAAGAGAGATCGAGAGCGTTCTTGGCTTAGTCTCGGGCTCTGAGAAGTTAGGACGTGGGGGTACGAACAACGTTGAGGAAAAGGCGGCCGAGGCGATTGAGCGTTTGACAGATGCAGCTCGAAACATCCAGGCTGACGCTGTTATCGATCTCAGGATCAATCCGATACAGCCCGCAGGCCAGCATGGTTCCGATCAGAACTACAGCATGTTCTGCTACGGTACGGCGGTCAAGCTGAAGAGCGAGATGCATGAGACCAACTAGAAGACGAAGATTCCACAAGGGAGATCATTGATGGTTGAGATGATGGTTAGCGAAAACCGCGTGCTGAAGGCGATGAAGGAGGGCCGGAAGGCTCTGGGATATCAGATGACATTTCCGTCGGTATGGGATGTCGAGATACTTGGGCGTTTGGACTTCGACTACGTCTGGTTGGACGGCGAACACGGGCCGTTCGGATATACCGAGTTGGAGGAGATGGCGCGCGCTGTTGAAGCTGCGGGTGCAACTGCGGTCGCAAGAGTTGAGAACGTTGAGGCGTCGCATATTTTGCAGTATCTCGACCGCGGCATCCAAGGCATCATGGGGCCTCATATCGCAAGCGGAGAGGATGCGGAGAAGCTGGTGGATGCTTGCTATTTCGGGCCGATCGGCCATCGTTCGTTCGGCGGCAACCGCGGGACGAACTACTCGTTCACTCCGGATGCTTGGGGCGACAAGCGTGACTTCTACCAGCAGGCGAATGACAACATGCTAGTCGGCGCGTTGTTGGAGGACCAGGGTTCAATCGACAACATCGACGATATCTTGGCGGTCGATGGCATCCACTACTTCGGTATCGGAATGAACGACTTCGCGCAGGGTATTGGATATCCGGGTGAACCGGAGCATCCAGATGTTGTGAAGGCGGCCGATGAATTATCTGACTATATTCGCAGCAAGGGCCGTCACATGAGCGGCGACATCATGAGTTCGGTGTGGATCCACGAGTTGCTGTTGAACAGCGCGCAACAGTTCATGGACGAGAACGTGTAGCAACAGTACGCCCTTCCCTACCTGATGATTGACGAGACACTGATACAGCGCCTGCGTGGAATTGTCGGCGAAGAGTACGTCATCTGGGGTTCAGATGACTTGTTGCTGTATGAGTATGACGGATCGATAGATCGATCTCTGCCAGGCGCGGTCGTGCTACCAGGCAGCGCCGACGAGTTGGCAGAGTGTGTGAAGGCCGCCTATGAGCACGATGCGAACATCGTGCCAAGGGGAGCGGGTACTGGATTGAGCGGCGGCGCAGTGCCGTTGCACGATTCGGTCGTGTTGCCAGTCACTCGGCTCAACCGAGTATTGGAGATCGATGTTGAAAATCGTGTGGCCATCGTAGAGCCGGGCCTTGTGAACATCGAATTGTCAGAAGCGGTTGCGGAATACGGACTGTACTATGCACCGGATCCTTCATCTCAACGCGCCTGCACGATTGGCGGCAACGTTGCGGAGAATGCGGGCGGGCCGCATTGTTTGGCGTTGGGAGTGACCACCAACCACGTTTTGGGCGTCGAGGTTGTATTGACTGATGGCGAAAAAGTGTGGCTGGGCAGCACGTCGAGAGACACGTTCGGCTACGATCTGAGGGGCGCGTTTATCGGTTCTGAGGGCACGCTGGGTATCGTGACCAAGGTGGCGGTCAGGTTGATGCGCAAGCCCGAGGCGGTGTTGACGATGCTGGCGGCGTTTAGGTCGTTGGACGATGCTTCGCAATCCGTTTCGGACATCATCGGCGCGGGTATGGTGCCATCAGCCATCGAGATGATGGACCGAGTCACCATCGAGGCCTGCGAGCCGGTCTATCATCCCGGTTATCCGGATGATGCGGAAGCGGTGCTGATCGTAGAGCTTGACGGTCTGCGGGAGACTGTAGACGAACAAGGGCAACGGGTGCGATCGATATGCCGGGCGAACAATAGTTCGGAAATACGTGAGGCGGAGGACGATGCCAAACGTGCCGAGCTTTGGGCGACACGAAAAGGCGCAATCGGAGCCTTCGGAACAATTGCTCCGAACTACTACCTCGTCGACGGTGTAGTTCCTCGCACGAAACTGCGCGACATCATGCGGCAGGTGAGAGAAATCGGCGAAGAGTTGGGGTTGACGATCGGCAATGTGTTTCACGCTGGCGATGGCAACCTGCATCCTTGCATCCTCTTCGACGGGCGAGACAAGGCACAGGTCAGGCGCGTCATTGAGTGTGGAGAGCGGATATTGGCGGCATGTATCGAGGCTGGAGGTGCGCTGAGCGGCGAACACGGCATCGGCATCGAGAAGCAGGCCTACATGCCGTTGGTGTTCACTGAAGATGACATGGCGGCGATGGCGAAGCTACGCCCCGCATTCGGAGCTGGAGAGCGGTTCAACCCCGGTAAAGTGTTTCCGGGAGGCGCGGTTCACGGGAGCGCGTATGGAATATCGGAAGAAGCGTTTAGAGCTACGGGGCCGGGAGGGTTGCAGGCGGTTTGAACCTTCTCGGTCGATGAATTCTTGGATTAGCGTAGGCAGGCATAGCGCTTCAACTGGTAAGAACTTCGACTAGGATGCTCGAAACCACGGCTGCGGCGGTGGCTCCCATCAATCCGACTACCCACCGAAGCAATCGGCTCTCAGATTGGGCTTGTTCGGCCTTCAAGTTGGAGAAGTCGTTCTTCAAATTGGCGAAGTCGGTTTGTAGGGTGACGAACCTGTTTTCAAGATGCGCAATATCGTCCTTGGTCGCTAGGTGCGCGATGTCGGCTTTGGTTGCTAGATGTTGATAACCGCCTTCTAATCGGCTAACGCGTTCTTCCAATGTCGTCACGTTGATATCCTCACCGTTGGTGTTTCAAGTCTACAGGAATGGGTTCGCCTTTCACAATATCATACATTTGTATCGTTATATACAAACGCACTGATGCGCTAATCTGAAGGTTAGATCGAACGGGCGAGGATGGAATATGGCATCAAGAAAACTGAAAATCGGCATCATCGGCGCAGGTGGATTCGCAGCGCAGCACATGGAGGCGTTCGCCGAAATACCTGAGGTCGAGGTGGTGGCATTCATGCGACGGTCCGAAGGGCCGTTGCGGGAGATGCAGGAACAATGGGATGTGCCGAAGGGTTACACAGATCATCGAGAGATGCTCGACGATCCTGACATCGATGCGATCGACATCATCACACCCACCGATTCGCACAAGCAGTACGCTTTGGATACCATCGCATCGGGGCGTCCAGTGCTCTGCGAGAAGCCTTTGGCTTTGAATGCGGTCGACTGCCAGGACATGCTAAACGCCGCTCAGACGGCTGGTGTGATCCACGCCGTCAACTTCAACCAGCGCGGTCGGACACCGGTCGGTCGGATGAAGCGGTACATCGACGCGGGCTACGTCGGCGACATTTACCACGTCAACATCCGCTGGGGCTTCTCTTCTCAGCAAGACACTCGTCCCGATGTTCCGTCTTGGCGCTACCTGCCGGAGCACGGCGGCGGCACCGTCTATGAATTGATACATGTATTCGATATGGCAAGATTCCTCAACGGCGAAGTCGCACGCGTGTCTTCGGTCTTGAACACCGCCGAGAAACATCGAAAATTCATCGATGCACCTGACGGATTCGACGTTGAAGTTCCCGATTCCTCAGCTTTCCTGCTCGAATACGTGAACGGTGCCTACGCCGTGATCCACACTAGCTTCGTGCAACGTGGAGAACCGTTGCGACGGGGGGTTACTGTCGATGTCGGAGGCTCGAAAGGAAGGATCGTATCGAACGGCCTATTCGGCCTCCTAGGCACATCGGGCGAGAACGCCGCGTTAGCCGAACTCGATCCAGGCCCGCCTTATCCTCAGCCGTATGAACAGTTCGTTGCCGGGGCGTTGGCGGGCGATCAGTCTTTGATCGACACCGGATTTGAGGCTGGATTGGAAGCGGCGAGGATCGTTGACGCAATCCACAAGTCATGGGCCGAACGGCGTTGGGTAGATGTTGAGAGGTGAGGTTGGCGATCTAATCAAGGGCCTATCATCTGAGACAGCTATCATGAACCGACGGAGGTAGCACCATCCCGATCGAATATGTGAAACTCGGCCGCACCGGTGTCAAAGTCTCGAACCTGTGCCTGGGATCGGATAACTTCGGCAATCCCTACGGCTGCGATGAGGCGACTTCGCATCGCATCATGGCTAAGGCGTTCGATACGGGGATCAATTTCCTTGATACGTCGGACTCGTACTCGATTGGCGATTCGGAGCGGGTTATCGGCAACTACTTCCGTGGTTCCGGTCAGCGTGATCAGATAGTGCTAGCGACGAAGTACCGGTCGCAGGTGGGTGACGGGGTAAACGATATTGGGGCGTCCCGTTATCACATCGTTCGTACGGTGGAGGGTTCGCTAAAGCGGTTGAATACGGACCGGATCGATCTGCTCTACTGCCATTCGTGGGATTCAGAGACTCCGATCGAGGAAACGCTACGCGCGGTTGATGATCTCATCCACCAAGGCAAAGTGCTTTACGCGGGAGCTTCGAACTTCCCGACTTGGGTGTTGGCGTCCGCTTTATGGACGTCGGATATTAGGAATCTCTATCGGGTCGAGGCGATCCAGAGCGTATTCAACATCCTGCAGCCGGGATTGGCGATTGAGATGATACCGCTGGCGAGGAAGTACGGCGTTGCGGTTGTGCCCTACAGCCCGTTGGCGAGCGGTTTATTGACGGGCAAGCATCTGGATTCGTATGCATCGGACTCCAAGTTCGGAGTTCGCGACGATTCGCGGGGAGGCGTGTTGAAGCGAAGATACGGCGATGATCTGCGTCACGAGACGGTTGTGAAACTCGTGTCGGTAGCAGAGCGATATGGCGAACCGGTTATCAGGCTGGCGTTACAGTGGGTGGCAGAACATGATGGTGTGACGGCACCGATATTCGGAGCGCGTACTATGGATCAATTGGATGGCATCCTTGACGCGTGGAGTTTGGCGGCAAGTGAAGAGGCTATGTCTGAGGTACGGACGATTGCAGATGAGTTTCAGGCAGGTGCACCGATGAACTACCCGCCGCAGTCCGGGCAGGCGGGCGTGACTTTAACGAGGGCGGCGTGAAGTAGTGATGAGTGATCGAGCTTGTCACATTGAGCATTTTTATGAACTGCTCAAACAGCTAGAAAACCGCGTCGGTGGCAAACGGCAACTGTCCACTTGTAACTGGAACATGGGGTGGCCAAATCGCGGTGTCTATTTCTTCTTCGAAAACGGAGAGTACCGTTCGACCTCTGATTCAGAATTGCGTGTGGTACGCGTGGGTACCCATGCCGTTAATGCCAATTCGAAGAGTCGACTTTGGAATCGGCTGTACGAACACAAACAAGACGGTGGTCGGTCAGTTTTCCGCAATCATGTGAACGCAGCTCTAAAGTCACGATCTGAAAGAAATCAAGACCACAACCACTCAAGGTGTATCAGCAATTACGTCGGAGACATGCCGTTTCTTTGGATAAACGTCGACGGCAAAGATGGACATCTGAAACGGCGCAAGATCGAAAGCAACGCCATCGCGCTGCTAAGCCACCGAACCCGAGGTGTGGTCGACAAACCGTCTAAAAGATGGTTGGGCCATTCCTCGGATAACGCATCCATCAAACGGTCTGGTCTATGGAACGTGCAACACACGAAAAGCAAATACGATCCTCGATTTCTTGATCTGTTGAAGAATTGCGTCAATGAAACTGGGAAGCTTACCGAACTCGACTCCGATTGGGACAGCCCAGCGTGTCTATCCGACATCAACGGACCGAGGAGTTAACACTCGCGGGATTTACGCATGAACTACGTCAGACTAGGAAGAACCGGCCTCAGAGTATCTGAATACTGCATGGGCGGCGACAACTTCGGCGGGCAGATGGATGAGGCGGAATCGTTGCGGGTGATGGCTGCCGCGTTCGAAGGCGGAGTAAATTTCATCGACACTGCCAACGTCTACGAAGAAGGTCGCTCTGAGACATTTGTCGGCAAATTCATGCAGGGACGGCGATACGATGTCATTTTGGCTTCCAAGGGAAACGGGCGTCTTGGACTCGGGCCGAACGATCGTCAGGTCAGTCGCAAATACGCGATGCAGGCGATCGACGACTCGCTGCGACGATTGCGAACCGATTACATCGACCTCTACCAGATCCACGACTTCCCTCCTGATGTGCCGATCGACGAGTTCGTGCTTGCGTATAGCGACATCGTCCAAGCTGGGAAGGCGCGCTATATAGGTGTGGCCAATTTCGCTGCGTTTCAACTCATGGAAGCATTGTGGCAAGCGGAAAAGTTAGGTGCCCGTCGTTTCGATTGCTATCAAGGCAGATACAGCTTGTTGGCCAGAGACCCAGAGCGCGAGCTGTTCCCTGCCTGCAAAGAGCACGGCCTGGGTGTCATGGCATTCTCGCCCAGGTCCGGCGGTCTTCTGCTAGGACAGGATCTGCACTTCAAGGCCGAGCCGGGTAGCCGATTCTCGCCTGCTTTCCGACACTATCAATCCTTTAGGAATACATATTGGTCACAAGCCAACTTCAACGTTGTTGAGAAGATCGTTGCCATCGCAGAGAAATACGGGATTTCGATGAACGCTCTGACCTCGCGCTGGGTCATCAGCAACCCGGCCGTGACGGCATGCATTATGGGTGCCCACACGGTGGAACACGTGCGCTCTAATCTAGAGGCCTGGCATGAAGATGTCCCCCAAGAAGCGCTTGATGAAGCGACCGCGGCGAGCGAGGCCGTTAGGACAACTTACTCAGAAGTCACGAGCACTTACAATCAGGATCAGATTAGTGCTAAACGCTAGAACGCGGGAACTCCGAATTGAGCCTGACTATCTATCTCCACTTCAATGGCAATTGTCGAGAAGTCTTCGAGTTCTATCGCTCGATCTTCGGCGGCGATTTCGACCTGATGGAGACTTTCCGAAATGGCCCTGACATGGGGATGCCGGAAGAAGAGCTGGACCAAGTGATGCACGTCTCCTACCCGATTGGCTCTTCCGTATTGATGGGTTCTGACGTGCCGTCGCAGTTTGCGCCACCGGTGACACAGGGCAACAACTTTTCGATCTCATATCAGCCGACGAGCCGAGAAGCGGCGGATGAGTTGTTCGCCAAACTTTCTGAAGGCGGTCAGGTGACGACGCCGATGGAGGACCAGTTCTGGGGTGCTTACTTCGGATCTTGCATCGACAAGTTCGGGATAAGCTGGCAACTCAACACGGAGCACTAGTAGCCGCAGAGGAGATTGCCACGCTACTATTTCGGTCTCAGGAGTATCGAACATGAACATCTATCTGTTTTTCAACGGCAACTGCCACGAGGTTTTCGAGTTCTACCGATCCGTTTTCGGCGGCGATTTCGCGTTTGTGACGACGTTCAGGGAAGGGCCGGATGGCATGGATGTCGCCGAAGATGAATTGGACAACGTTATGCACATCTCTTTTCCTCTGGGCTCCGGGTTCTTGATGGGTAGCGATGTTCCTGCGGCATTCCGTCCCCCGCCAGTCGTTGGAGACAACTTCTCTATATCGCTTGAACCTTCAAGCGTCGAGGAGATGGAAGAGCAGTTCGCCAAACTGTCAGACGGCGGAAACGTAACGACGCCGTTGGAAAAACAGTTTTGGGGCGCGTATCACGGATCGTGCACCGATAAATTCGGAATAAGCTGGCAGTTCAACTACTCGTTGCAGGAGTAGAGCACAATTGCCCGACTACCGAGTCGACGGGTTGATGCCCAACGAGGTCATCAGTCCGACAACAAAGTCGGACGCGGCATCGTATCTTTCGGAACTCCACGCTCAAGGTAAGACGGTCGTTCCGTGGGGAGGCGGGACGCGCATGGGGATCGGCAACATTCCAGCTGGTTACGATGTGGCGTTTGATCTAACCGGCTTGAAGTCGGACGTCGAACACGTTCCTGGTGACATGACGGTTGTATGCGATGCAGGTACGACGATATCGGAACTGTATTTGTTGCTTGCCGAATCTAAACAGAGGTTGCCTTTCGAGGTGGCGAAATCAACAGGTGCGACGATAGGTGGATCAGTTGCGTCCAACGCGCCGAGTCGATTAGCACCGCGGTTCGGGGGAATCCGAGACTGGGTGATCGGCATGTCTGTCGTCCTCGCGGATGGTACTCCGACGAAAACTGGGGGACGGGTGGTCAAGAATGTTCAGGGATACGATCTGCATCGCCTGCATACGGGAGCATTCGGAACTTTGGGAGTGATCGTGAGTGTGGCGTTGAAGTTAGTTCCTGTCCCTGAGGGTACACAGACGGTTGCGATGTGGTTTGACAGCTTAGGAGTAGCGGCGAACGCGGCGTTGGGCGTAGACCAATCGAACATAGCGATTGAAGCTGCTCAACTGTTCTCTGGCTCCCGCGCAGTTGGGGCGATAAGGGAGTTGGCGGCTCAACGACATATGGATATGGAAGCAATGCCGAGTGACCCTGCGTATCTCATGCTGGTTCAAGTTTCGGGATCGAAAGTAGCACTAGTGCGTCAAGTGAACGAACTGACCGGTCTTGCAGGAACGGTTCCGGCGACAGGTTACGAGGTTTTGTCGGGAGCGAATGAAGCCGACATTTGGACTTACGCAGGCGGAACCGGCGATGACGCGGCTGTCAGCCTGCGGGTCGCCGCAAAACCTACAACATCTCTTGGTCTAATTAGCAGGTTGGAGAGGTTACTAGGGCGCAGCGACGCGACTCCGACATCTGCGACCTTCGATGTCGGCTATGGTTCGATGCAGTTCAATGTCGAAGAGATCGACGATCAATCGGCAGTGGAGTTTGTTGAGGAATCCAAACGGATGATTCGCGAGGTTCACGGCTCCGTTACGGTTGAACGTTGTCCATCTGCGGTCAAGAATGCGATCGACGTTTTCGGCATCGATGCATCTTCGGCGCAGATCATGGAGAGGATGAAGGAACAGTTCGATCCGAACAAAACGCTGAATCCAGGCAGGTTCGCGTTCAGGATTTGATTTCAGGATTCGTAGGTTGAAATCGACGCCCAAACCGTCCGAACGAGGTTTCATCACCTTAGATGCGCCTTCGGAGGATGATCTATACAAATGCGTGCAGTGTGGTTTCTGTCTGAACGCCTGCCCAACTTACTTGGAGACCGGACTTGAAGCGGAGTCGCCGCGGGGACGCCTGACGCTGATGAAAGCGGTTAACGAGGGCCGCGTCGAGATGTCGCCGACGGTGACGCGTCATTGGGATCTGTGTCTGCAGTGTCGGGCTTGCGAAGTGGCGTGTCCCTCCGGCGTCCCGTACGGTCGGATCATGATGGCGACGCGGGCCGAGATGAAGTCACGCGTCAAGCGTCCGTTCCGTGAGCGGTTCGCACGCGAGTTGGGGTTCAACCGACTATTGCCTAAACCCAAGTTGATGCGGACTTTCGGGAAGATGACGCGTTTTTACCAACGGTCGGTCGTCCGCGATATCACCAAAAAGATCGGCGTGATGAATGTGTTGCCGAAGCGATACATCTATCTCGACGAGTCTTTGCCGACGATAGGTACGGAGTTCTTCGAAGCGGATGGTCGGGTTCTCAAGCCCAACGCACGCATCAAGGCTAGAGTGGCATTGTTAGGCGGATGTGTGATGTCGATGATGCATGCTGACACGATGAATGCGACGCTCCGGGTGCTAGTGCACAACGGGTTCGAAGTTCACTTACCAGCAGAACAGGGATGCTGTGGCTCATTGAACATGTACGCCGGCGAACGATCTACTGCTCGACAGATGGCCGCCAACAATATCTCTGCCCTGCTCTCGATGAATCCGGACGCCGTCGTTTCATCGTCTGCCGGGTGCGGCTCGACGATGAAAGAGTACGGCGAGTTATTGGACGGCGATGAGATGGCTGAGGAGTTGGCGAGAAAGACGCGAGATATCCACGAACTACTAGCCGAGTATGGATGGAGTGCGCCTAGCGGCCGGATCGATGCCAAGATCGTGTTCCAAGACCCTTGTCACCTGCTGTCGACGCAACGCATCAGCGATCCACCGCGGAAGATTCTGAAGTCGATCCTTGGTGTCGATCTGGTTGATATGGCGGAATCCACGGTTTGCTGCGGATCCGCAGGCACATACTCGATCTCGCAACGCGATATGTCGATGCGTCTAGGTGACCGCAAGGCGCGGAACATCGTAGCGAGCGGTGCGAGCTACATGGCGACGGGCAACCCGGGATGCGCGTTGCAACTGACGAATGCGCTTGGACGCGCAGAAGCGGATGTAGAGGTTAGATACGTCGTCGATTTGCTAGACGAAGCGTATCGGACGGGCGGGGATTACGCCTAGATCGTCGCAACCGGCGACGGATCCGCCGCAAGCGTCTTTGATGCTGCGGCTACGGCTTCACCTCTCGACACTTCATATCCGAATCTGGGGAGGATATGCTCCAGCGCGCTGAGTAGTGCGAACACATTCGCTGGCACGCAAGATTCACCCATCAAGCCGACGCGGATAACCTTGCCCGCAAACTGGCCTAGGCCACGTCCGACCTCGATCGAGTACTCGTTCAGCAGCGCGGACCGCAATTCACCGTCGTTCACACCATTCGGAAGTGGCACCACAGTCAGTTGGTTAAGCCGATCTCGGGGATCGACTGGCGAATCGAGATGCAGTGCTGCGAGTCCTGCTCGTAGAGCCTGGGCTACTTTTTCGTGTCGCAGCCAGCGGGTCTCCAAGCCTTCTTCCTTTACGAGCATCAACGCTTCGCGGAGACCATAGATCATGCTCACGGGACTGGTGTGGTGGTGGACGTGCTCGGGGCCCCAATAATCGGCGATGAGGGATAGATCAAGGTACCAGGAACTCGGCAGCGTCTTGCGATTACGAATGTGTTCCAATGCCCGATCAGAGATGGCTACAGGACTAATACCGGGGGGTGCCGCCAAGCACTTCTGGGAGCCGCCGTACGCGTAGTCGATCTCCCATGCGTCGAACTCCACGGGAGTACCTGCCAGCGAAGTGACGACATCGGTCATGAATAGGGCGTCATGGTCGTGCGCCAATGCGGATAGCGTGTTGATATCTTGCAGCACGCCGGCGGATGTCTCGGCGTGGATGGCAGAGACCAACTTGGCATCCGGGTTCCCAATTAGTGCGTCTTCGAGCATCTGCGGATCGACGGGTTTTCCGTAGGGAGATTCGACACGGATAACATCGATGCCGAGTCGTTCACACATCAGGATCTGGCGTTCGCAGAAGAAGCCGTTGACACATATGATGGCCTTGTCGCCACGTTCGAGCAGGCTGGAGAGGCCAGCTTCCATCCCAGCGGAGCCAGCGCCAGCGACCGTCATCGTGGTCTGACTAGTGATGAACACGCGGTCTAGCAACGCTGAGACTTCGTCAAGGATGGTGAAGAAAGCCGGATCGAGGTAGCCGATTATAGGTTGCGACATCGCCCTGAGGACACGTGGACTGGCTGAGCTCGGTCCGGGCCCCAAGATGATGCGCCGCGGGACCGCCTGATGACTAAAATCGAGGAGGTCTACTTCAGAAGCTTCCCCATTAGCTGATTGTTTATTCGTCAATTGGCCGGTCCTCAAGGGCGGTGTTTTTTACGAGACAAGATTTCACGATAATGTATAACGTCCACTTGAGCAAATGGAAACCTTCGCGGTGCAATCAGGCAAAGCATCGATTTGAGAAAGGAAACGCCGCTATGGATCTTGGGCTAGACGGAAAAGTTGCAATCGTGACGGGTGCCAGCGATGGCATCGGCAAGGCTGCGGCAACGCGTTTCGCGAAAGAGGGAGCGAGCGTGGCGATCCTTGCACGCACCTTGACCGACTTGGAAGCTGTCGCAGCCGAGATCAGTAGCGATACTGGCAGCACGGTAATCCCGGTTTCGGCCGATGTGTCCGACGAAGAAGCCGTGAAAAGCGCGGTCGATACGGCAACCGAGAAGTTGGGCGGTATCGACATTCTGGTCAACAACGCTGGACAAGGGTCGTCTCATGTATTCGAGGATATGACCAACGAACTCGTCGACTTCGACTTTTCGGTCAAGGTGAAAGGCGCGATATTCATGACGCGCTACGCCCTTCCCTATCTAAAACGGTCCGATTGTGGCGCCATCTGCAACATCACCACGGCCGCAGGTAAAGCTGCGCCCGGTGGTGCTCAACCGACTTCGCTATCTCGAGCCGCTGGGATCTCGCTCACAAAGGCGTGGTCTAAGGAGTTCGGGGAGCACGGCATCCGGGTCAACACGGTTTGCATCGGGTCTATCAAGAGTCGACAGAATCGCCGACATTGGGAAGTGGCGGCCGCCAAAGATCCGTCGTACACGTTGGAAGACCACTGGGCATCTTATGGACCGGGCATACCACTCGGCCGCGTCGGTGAGGCCGAAGAAGCTGGCGATGTGATAGCGTTTCTGTGCTCACCCGCCGCAAGCTACGTTTCGGGGACGGCGGTGAATGTAGACGGCGGAGCGGCACCCGTTTATTGAGCTACAGGCGCGATACTTACAGTTCAGACAGAATGCCCATCGGGTGCAGATCGATGCGCTCAGACATCAAGAAAGGAAGTTGACGATTATGGATCTTGGATTAGCAGGGAAAGTTGCGATAGTAACTGGTGCAAGTGATGGAATTGGAAAAGCGGCTGCGTACCGAATGGCGGCAGAAGGAGCGAGTGTCGCGTTAGTCTCAAGGACCCGGTCCGATCTCGAGGCGGTTGCCGCGGAGATTAGCGGCGAGACTGGAAGCACAGTCATCGCGTCGCCGGCCGATGTCTCAAACGAGGATGCGGTTAAGAGCGCGGTCGAGTCCGCAGCCGAGGAACTCGGCGGCATCGACATCCTTGTCAACAACGCCGGCACGTCGTCAGCATCGAATTTCGAAGAGATGACCAATGAGCAGCTGGATATCGACTTTTCGCTCAAGGTCAAGGGCGCCATCTTTATGACGCGCTACGCCCTGCCCTATCTGAAGCAGTCCGACAGCGGTGCCATCTGCAACACGACGACGCCAGGTGGCAAAGCCGCTGCTGGTGGCAGCCAACCAACATCGCTTTCACGTGCCGCGGGCATATCGCTGACCAAAGCGTGGTCGAAGGAGTTCGGGGAGTACGGAATCCGAGTCAATACCGTTTGTGTAGGTGTCCTGAAGAGCCGACAACACCGACGCCGTTGGGAATCTGCGAACGCCGAAGACCCCTCCTACACTCTCGAAGACCACTGGGCCACCTTCGGCCCGGGCGTGCCTCTAGGCCGCATCGGCGAAGCCCAAGAGGCGGGTGACGTGATAGCGTTTCTGTGCTCACCGGCAGCGAGCTACGTCTCAGGCGCGGCAGTCAACGTCGACGGAGGCGCGGCGCCGGTTTACTGAGCGACGGCGCTTGCAACCGTTCCCGTTCTACGAGAATGGGAGACAGTTACAGTCTGTTATGGCATCCCTTCGATGTCCAGTACTGCTCTGACGAAGATTTCGGTGCCGATGGGTAGGCAGGCTTCGTCGAAATCGAACTTGGCGTTGTGGTGGCCTTCGGTTCCATTTTTCGACGCGCCGAGGATGAAGTAGGTGCCGGGAACTCGGTTCATGAACTCTGCCATGTCATCGCCGACGGATATTGGCTCATATTCGCCTACTGAATCCTCACCGACCGTCTGCATCGCCAGTCCCGTAACCCAATTCGCGACTTGAGGGGTGTTTATCACCGCCGGAGATCCGCTTAGGCGCGTGTAGGTAGCTTCGCAACGCAGCGCCGATGCCACATTAGACACGATCCTCGGCATTGCATCCGAGATTATGCGATAGTTCTCCGGAGTATAGGCACGGATCGTGCCGTGGACCTCGATTTCATCGGCGATCACGTTGCCGGCCGAACCGCCATGCACGCTGCCGAACGTCACGACTCCCATCGCCTGCGGTGAAATCTCCCGCGCCACGACCGTCTGACATGCGTTGATGATGTTGGCAGCGGCAACGACCGGATCAACGGTCAAGTGTGGCATCGCTCCGTGTCCGCCATGACCTCGAACATTGATCTTGAACAGGTCGGCAGCGGCGAACACCGTAGCCTGATTTACGCCAACGTATCCCATCGGCATCTGGTTCCACAAATGCGTTCCGATGACGATGTCGGCGTTCGCGATCTCCATCGCGCCGTCGTCGATCATCGCCAACGCGCCGGAGACGATCTCTTCTGCCGGTTGAAATATGAACGAGACGTTGCCGGCTATCTGATTGGCATTCGCGGCGAGGATTTCGGCGGCGGTGAGTGCCATGGTGATGTGGCCGTCATGTCCGCACGCGTGCATCCGACCGTTTGTTGACGCGAAGTCAAGCCCTGTCAACTCCTTGACCGGCAAGCCGTCAATGTCGGCACGAATCGCGAGCGTACGTCCTGGTTTGCCGCCTTTAAGCGTCGCCACGATACCGGTCTTGCCCAAACCGTCGTGCACTTCTAGCCCCGCCGCGCGCAATCGGCTGGCGATGTACGCAGATGTCTCGGCTTCTTCGAAACCGGTTTCCGGCCGCGCGTGCAGGTAACGGCGCGTCGATACGATGTCGTCGAGTCGCTTGCCGACGAGACGGGAGATTTCGTCGCTCATGGTTAGACGTAGTTGCCTTCGCGCGCCGCCGCGGTTGCGATTGAGCGTTCGATAAATGCTTCTTGCGCCGCCGGTACGTTATTAGGGTTGCCGCCCCAAGTCTGCAACGGAGTGGCCTGTAGACCGCGTCCATAAGAGAAGGTCAACTCCCAAGGCGCGCCATCCGATTGCGCGAGTTTGTTAATGGCGTCCAAGTTGACCGTAGCCTCTTCATCGCCCTGCCCTCCTGACAGGAATGCGATCCCGGGTACGGCCGCCGGAATTGTCCGCTTGAAACATCCGACCGTCCTCCGGGCTACCTCCTCTGCGTCAGCACGATCCTCAGCATCTGTCCCACTCAGAACCATATTCGGCTTCAAGACCATACCTTCAAGATCGACACGTTGAGTCTTCAACTCCTCAAACGTCCGATCCAAAGTCTTCTCAGTTGCCCACTCGCAGTACTCGATAGAGTGGTCGCCGTCCATCAACACCTCTGGCTCCACTATGGGGACCAACCCGGCCTCCTGCGAAAGCGCAGCGAAACGACCTAAAGCATGAGCGTTGACATTGATGCAGTAGTCGGAAGGAATGTGATCGCCAATCGTGATTACGGCTCGCCACTTGGTGAACCGCGCGCCGAGTTCGTAATACTCATTCAACCGGTCTCGCAGACCGTCGAGCCCATCAGTCGTCAACTCGCCAGGCGCACCCGCAAGCGGATTAGTCGACTTGTCTACTTTGATGCCCGGAATGACACCTTCGTTTTGCAACAGCTCGACGAACGGAATTTCATCATCCGAAGACTGCCTCAACGTCTCGTCGTAGAGGATGACGCCGCTGATGTATTTGCCGTAGCCCTCCGTCGTGAACAGCAGCTGCCGCCACGCCCTACGATTCGGCTCCTCGTTAGCGACGTTTATCGACGCCAGCCGGCGCCCGATCGTTCCAGTAGATTCATCAGCCGCGAGGATGCCCTTGCCCCGCGCGACCATTGCGTTGGCGATGTCGTGAAGATTGTTGCCCATTGTGAACCTCCTCCGCGGTTTGTGCCGAAAAGTGCCACGCACTGTCAGCACCAAGATGTAGCGCGGACGTGCGCCAGTTGATGCAAATGATACGGCACGTCGAGAGATTAGTTCACCGGCACTTTGATGTCGTGGTCGAGACGAAACTACTGTTGGCGTGTCTCCAACTCAATCGCGAAATATCTGTTCGTCCGACCGCCCAAGGACAATAGAGGCGATGCCTGGTCGTGATCGCCAATGGGAAGATAACGTTGACATTCGTCCTGTTGGGACAGGGTTCCAGACCATATTTCGATCTGGGATTCTGGTAGCGACACGTGATTGCCCAAGGATTCTTCAACCAGCAAATCGCGTGGCGTTAGTCCGTCTACCCCGGTTCCGCGTAAGTAGTTTTGACAAATCTCGGCAGGTGGAGCCGTACAACCTTCGCAGGCATCAAATACATACACCACTGACATGGCAGGTGGGACACTGTTCCAACACCCGGCTTCTTGCTCTTCCGTTCCAAGCCACGGATATGTCAGCACACCGGTCTGCGAGTCGTAGGCGCGCCCCTCTTTGTCTAGAAACGCCTCGCATTCAAGTGACCATTCGGCGTTTTGATGGAAGAACTCTGCGAACTCTGGAGAAGCAGGCGGCGGCTCGTCCTGGAATATGCCTAAAATCGAGAGAACTCCCAAAACCAACCCGAAACCACCCAAAAATCTTCCACTCGATATCAGCAAGATGTTCATGGTGAGACAAACCGCCATTTGGTTGTTTTGACAGAGTACGTTCTTGTCATCGCATACTCCTTTTTCATAGCTGATGATTGGCTTCCGTACGCAGTATAGAAAACCAACCGCGAGGTGTGCGACAAAGCAAACTTTCCCACTGATGGGTCCAGTTGGGTATCTAAAGCGATGACGTGGTTCACAGGATATTGCGTTTCGCTCTCTCTTGCGCTATCTTGAAGGTGCATCGCAGTCAGAGAGGTTTGCATCATGTCTTCTGCACTATCCAGTCTGTTCCAACACGCGATGGACAACTCGAACGATGAGTTTGCCCAACCGTCGGATTTGGCGGTATTGCTGAACGCCATCGGTTCGGCCGGCAAATTCATATCGTCAGAGATCAACCGAGCCGCGTTGCGGGACATCTTCGGCTCAGCAGGTGCTGCCAATGTCACCGGAGACGAGCAGCAGAAGCTCGATGTCATCGGCGACAACGTCGTTGCCGAGGCCCTGCTATCGACGGGCCTCGTCTGTGCCATGAGTTCCGAAGAGAACGCGGGAATGATCAACTGCGGCGATGCGGCGGTCTCTGGCGAGTACGTAGTGGTCTACGATCCCGTCGACGGATCTAGCAACATTGACGTTGCTGCACCAATCGGCACGATCTTCGGTATCTATCGCCGTCTCACCGAAGGCGTACCTGCTGGAGACGCAGACATCCTGCGACCCGGCAGTGAGATGCTCGCGGCAGGCTACGTCCTTTACGGATCATCTACGATCTTCTGCTACACCTCTGGCGATGGTGCGCACTTCTTCACCCTGGACCCGACACTTGGTGACTACCTTCTAACTGGCGAAAGTGTCCGTTCGCATGGCTCTTCACACGTCTACTCCGCCAACGAGGGCAACTCCGGCAAGTGGAATAATCCAGACCTCAACTGGGTCGAACACGTCAAATCCGAAGGCTACTCCGGACGCTACATCGGTGCGCTAGTCGCCGACTTCCATCGCAACCTGATGAAGGGTGGCATCTACGCCTACCCCGGCGACAAGAGCAGCCCCAGTGGGAAATTGCGGCTACTGTTCGAGTGCGCGCCCTTAGCGCTCGTAGCTGAACAAGCGGGTGGCGCGGCCAGCGATGGCAAAACCGCCATCAGGGACATCGAACCAGATCAACTGCACCACCGTACGCCGATGTATATCGGCAATGCAGACGAAGTAGCGTTGTTGGAGAGGTTCCATCAGAGTTAAACCCATTACGCGACTCTAGCCCCTTTCGCTCGGCGAAAGGGGCTAGAGCGAAGCGAGCGGGGTATGCACAGGAAGGATGTGGGGCGAAAGGGGGCCCGCCCTCACACCTCTAAACCCCTTCAATTCCCCCTTGGATCAACAAGGGGGAAGTAATACGTTACATCAAGCCGCGTTTTTTAAACAGGCTCGCCAGTTTCGCAATGCCGTCGTAGCATTTCTCTGGCGTCTCGAATGCGAAGCAAAGCCGGGCACAGTTTTGACCGTCGCCGTTGGGCGCAAAGCCGACACCGCCGTTGTAGCCGACGCCTTCTGCGAAGATTTCGTCACGCGGCGATGTGATATCGGTACCCTCCGGCATCGTCAACCACGTGTAGCAACCACCTTCAGGTTTTGACCATGAAGCACCGATGTCGGAGAAGTGGTCGTTGAGCGACTGGTCCATCGCGTCGCGCTTCTGCTTCAACAGCGGATTGAAGCGCGCGCGGTGGTCATCGAGGCTGTTTCGCAGGAAGCCCTCGATCGCGTAGCTCGCGAACTGGTTGGGGCCGGAACCGACTTTGCAGCTCATCGAGCGGCGCAGAACTTCCGGCGCGGCGGTGATGTACCCCATGCGCAGGCCAGGAGCGAGCAGTTTCGAGAAGGACGCCACGTGGATAACGATGCCAGAGTCGTCGAGGGTTCTGAAGGCGGGTTGCATCTCCCCTTCAAATCGGAGGTCGACATAACACTCGTCTTCAAGTATTGGGACGCCATGGCGATGGGCGATCTCCAAGATGGCTGCCCGACGCTCGACCGGCAACGTCGGACCCATCGGGTTCTGGTGCTCGGCGATGGTGTAGATCATCTTCGGCTTCTTGCCCTTTGCATCGAGTTTGATGATCAGTTCTTCGACGGCTTCGGGGACCAAGCCCTCACCGTCAGTCTCAGCACCGTAGACGGTGTTTCCAAACCGTTGCAACTGCCCGAGCGTCCCGCTGTAGACAAAGTGCTCAGTGATCGCAGTGTCGCCCGGATTGGTCAATGCTTGAATCGCGAGGCCTATGGACTCGCCGGAGCCGGCGGTCAGCAAGATGTCGTCGATACCGACCTTGAATCCGCGGTCATATTCGAGCTTCCAAGCGACATATTCTCGTAGCTCTGGCGAACCAGCGGGTTGCGGGTAGTAGGCCATGTGGCGCGCGATTTCGTCGCCACGTGAGTCCATCGCCGTCTGCAACGCGCCGATCAATCCGTCCATCGGCGATGTCTCAGGTGCCGGATAAGCCACCGCGAAGTCGTACTCCGCGTGATCAACCCTGTTGATAGGCGTGTCCTGCGACCTCTCCGAGAACAAACCTTCGTAACTGAAGCGCGTGGTCGTTGCTGTCATGTGCGACTGTCTCCGATCTTCTTCATCAACATCAACGCATTGTATTTCCTAACCCGTGCAAAGTGTAATCGTAAGACCGATTTACTGCATCAACATCGCTCACCGACAATGCTCGTCGAGACTCTCTATGCACCCGTCTATACTCTGTACGTGAACTGGAATCTTGCAGGGGTGATCTAGTTATGCAGTTCCTTCTGGACAAATGGCGCGGCATCGGCTTCAAGCTATACCTGGCTTTGGGCTTTGCGGTGTTGCTCACGCTCGTATCTACCGCCGTCGGCATCTACTATTTCGAGCGCAGCGGCGATTTGAACTACATCGCTGAGCAAGAGACAGTGCCTGTCTTGCAGTCGGCATGGATCGCTGCTCGTGAAGCCGAGCATTTGCGAGTCATCGGCACCAATCTCTTGCTCGACGTCGATTCCAAGGCCAGCGATGTACCCGGCGATTCGGCCGACGAGTCCCTCGCAAGGCTGGACAATGCTTTGACGCAGGCACGTAGCATTCCAGAATTGGAAGCGAATGCTTTGACCGTCCAATCCGCCGCCTATGATCTCGCCGCGGTGATCGACACACTTTCAGTCAACGAAACCGCTATCCGAGCCGCCAACGAAACCGCAGCTGACCTGAAACGCAACATCGACGCTCTCTCTCCTAGCGACGAAACCTCCACCGCTGGAAAGCAGATCCTGAACTTGGCGCTACACGCGGAAAGCGAGGACGAGCTACAGAAATTGTGGGACGATTTCTCCGCTCTGTCTGCCAGCGGATTGGACCCGACGACCGCCTTTTTGGGAGGCGGTGATGGTGTGTTTTACGTCCGCGGACAGCAACTCGTCCTCTTGCAGCAGAAACAGGAACTCGCAGACGACCTCGACGCACTCGGCGTGACTCTCGATGGGCATGTCTTCGATTTGCTCGATGAAGCCCGCATTCACTCTTCCGAAGCACTGGGACTGACCGTCCAAAGTTTCGACCAGGGACG
>JAAXHR010000289.1 GCA_012270805.1 Dehalococcoidia bacterium | reverse complement strand
GCCTCCTGGTATGAGTAGAACGTTTAGAGGGGGACATTCAATGGGCTCAACTCTAGTCGGCAGAATCCTCAAGACCGCAGTTCCTTTCACTTTCTTGCTGCACGCCGCCAACTCTCACGAAGTTGGTGCCAGAGGTAGCCAGATTCTGGATTGGCACACAAATGATGTTTCACGTGTTGTTTCCTTTACCCCGTATGGGATGGCCGGTGAGGTCGTCGACATAGGGGGTAGGGAGTGTTTACAGGGCCACCAGTTCTTCTTTGATGCCCTGGACAATCTTGTATTTGATGTGGATGAACTCATTGAGCTTGTCATTGAGTTTGACTTGGCGTCGAGCGCAAAATCCCTTCGCATTGATTACGACATGAACGGTGGTGCAGATGCATCTGTGTTGTTCGACTTGCCAGATCAGAATGGCAGCCGAATTCACATCGAGCGGATTCCATTGGAACGAGCACGATTTGCCGGGCGAGGGGATTTTGGTACAGATTTTCGTGTATCAGCACGCCCAAATGGTGGAGCTCAGCCGCGACAAGATCTACCGTTTACGACGATATGTGATGTAAGTATTTCGCGTAGTTTTTCAACAATGTATTCTGACACTTACGGTTGGATTAACCTAACAATTCAAGACGATAATGGTGAAACAACACCTGCACGTTTAGCAATTTATGATGAACATAACCGCATGCTTTTGCCGAACTATGCAGCCTTGCCAGTGGAAGATTTTGCGGATCGGACTCGAACGATATTGTTACCTGTGGGTACTGTCAACTGGCCGACCGATAATCGATATGCATTTTATTCAGATGGAAACTATCGAACACGATTGCCGACAGGTGATTATGAACTTGTAGTGACCAAGGGTATTGAATATCGTTTTGTTGAACGGGATTTTCACATAGAGGATGGCGCAACTCTGGATATGGTCATAAGCCTTGATAGGTGGATAGACATGCCATCACGCGGTTGGATTTCCGGTGACGTTCATGTTCATATTCCACGGAGGGAGATTGCTGACAGTCATGAGCTTTGGCTGCAGGCTCAGGCAGAGGACGTATATGTATTGAATAGTCTGGAAATGGGCAATATAGCGGCGACACATTTTCCACAATCCTATTGGGGAGACAATGGTCGATACGGTGAAGGAATGCGTGTTCTGGTTGCAGGGCAGGAGGAGCCGAGAACCGCCGTACGAGGCCATACAGTACACTTGAACTTGCCAGAATTAGTACGGGAGCCGAAACGGTATCTCCTCTATCATGAGGTGCTCGAGAGGGTGGCCGATCAAGGCGGGATTTCCGGGTATGCACACCTGAATCGTCTTGGTGCGCGTGTCGGTATGGCGCTTGACGTGCCCTTTGGAAGAGTAAATTTCATAGAAGTTCTCCAGCGCGGTCGCTTGGGTACCGACGTCTGGTTTGAGTTCCTGAACCTCGGATTCAAGATTGCTCCCGCAGCAGGATCCGATACTCCGTACGGTGCGCGAATCGGCGACGTGCGCAACTATGTTAGCGTGGGCGATACACAGTCTGTGGATAGCTGGTTCGCGGGATTATCCGCCGCGCACACGTTTGTGACTAACGGGCCGATCCTGACTTTTGAACTCAACGGATTCGGGATGGGAGACGAGGTGTCGGTCTCCAGCGGCGACGAGATAATCGTGACCGCATCAGTTTCCATTAATCCGGATATCGACCAATTGGATCGCATTCAGCTGATCGAACAGGGTGAAGTGATCAGTGAAACGGTATCCGACGCAGGTAGCGACGCACTTGAACTGTCCCACACGCAGCTAGCGGAACACGGGACGTGGTTCGTCGTTCGCGCGTTAGGCAAGAATCAAAGAATCGGAGACGGAAGCGTCGCAGCGGCCAGTGCGCCCATCTATGTGTCTGTCGACGGGCAGAAGACCTGGCGGCAGGACCAGGTCGAAGCCCTTGCAGAGAAGATGAAATCGGAGATGGATCAACTCGCCAGTCTAGGTCTTGAAGCTGCCGGAAACATGGACGAGTGGTTCGAGACCCGCTCTGCGTGGACCGCGGAGTGGTCGTTGCAGCGCGACCTTCTTCAACCTCGAATTCTTGAAGCGAAGGCGAAGTACGATGAACTCATTCAGCTTGCCGCATCACAATAGTGCACGGTTGTCGCGGTCCTTTGCCAATCTCATCACGCGCCAGCCGATTGCCAAAATCTCTCTATGGAATGATAGTAATCCTCTCATTTGGAGGCTGAATGAATTCAACACCCTTGCTGGTAACAATTTGCGGATTCGAAATGTTGATTGAAATTGGGAATCCGGGTCTTTCGGGAAGATTCGTATGAACTGCGTATTCCAATGCGAAAATATGATTCTCCTGAATTCTCAAGTGGTGTACATCCGGTCGGAATGGCGACAGTGACGGACCCACAACTCCGGTATTACCATAGCTGTGATGATCCACGTAGAATCCTGATCTATCGGTATTTTCAAGGGCCCTCTGGATGAGCAGGTAGTCTTCATCGGATGCGGTTTGATCAACGGCGCCCACGGAACTGTTCTTGAACGCCGTATAGATATAGCCTTCCGCTTCCATGGCAGCCACGACGGCATCCAATGCCTCTCCGCCCGTCATGCCTACTCTTATGTGGTCCCGCATGATCCACTGACCCCTGATGGCTTGATCAAAGGCGTACTGAATGCTTTCGGGGACTTCGGTTTCTCCTTCGCGCAAGATGTATGCATGCGTCTTGGTGTCTGTTCCAAAGCCCATATAGTTGACACCAACATTGAAAGCGAAGAAATCACCTCGTTGAAAAACATGCTCGCCGTGAACGATCCACCACCTGGAATTGGGCTCAGTTGTAGGTGGGAGATCTGAGTAGTAAACACGAATACCGCCTGGTGACCAGGTTCTGTATTCGCCTAGTCCCCGGCTGAATGCCTCTTCCATGGCCCACCAAGTAATTTCACGGATGGTAGTTACACCCGGTTCGATGCGGGACAATGCCTCAGCGACAATTTGGCGAGAAATTTCCAGGGTGTTGGTCTGTGCCGTTATCTCTCTGGACGTTCGCCTGACCACGAAATCGGTGATGACATTTTCGGCAGATACGATTCTATCGGCGTATGTGGGCCCCAGGACTCTTACCAGTTTTGTATAGGCAGTATGCGAAATACCATCTGCCACGGGGAGCCATTCGGACATGTTGACCGCAATCGTCTGCGGGTCGCGCTCGGCGACGAACTCTCTGAATTCATCGTAGACTTCGTCTCCATATCCCTCTGCCATTCGATAGCCGGGGTCATAACTGGACAGAGCTCGAGCAATGGCAGCAGATCCCCGTACATCAATATTTTCTACGGCGCCGGACCCACCGAAAACAGCCCGCTCGATCCTGTCTCCCAGGTCAGTAAATACGAGATACCCGTATGTTGATCCGAATTGCATCGCCATCGGGTCAGGATCGCCTTGACGCGTGACGTGTATCCACATGTCTACATTGTTATCACGCATGGCGCCCGGGAGAACAAGATCAAGTTTGTCGTTTCTCATCAGGCGGAGAATCTCGCCGCCAGACTGTGAGCTATTCCCCAGGAGCTCCAAAGCAGGCGCCGACCCGGCAAAGATGATTGAGATCAATATCAATGTCTCTGGAATTCTCATGACCACCCCTTTCCCTTAGTGTCAATCGTTTGACCAAAACCCGTTTATTTATCACAAAATTCTATGTACGGGTGTGGAATGACAGAATAACACACACGGCCAATTCTCCTCCGTGAAAAAGAGACTACGCAGCAATGTATGGGCGAGGTTTTCGTTAGAAATCTTCCAGCGACCGGTAACATAGATTGGGTGAAAAAGTCCCCGGTGTTTGGCGCTAGCGTTTTCCAATGAGAAAGTGAGCCTGAACGGGCCGATCCCAAGCCGGGGGCGGGGTCGGTCTGGACGATTTCTCCAGATGTCATCTTAGGGGCGGCGTAGCGGGTTGGCAAGGTGCCTTGCCTGGAGTCCCGAGGGGAGCCGCCTTGTCTTCGTCTTTCAAAACTTGCTTGCGATAGTTCCTGTGGAGCTTGTGGGCGAGAGGCGCGCGAGTAGGAACAAGGATATCACTGCGTGTCAAACAGGAGTATAATAAAGACCATATGCTTTGAGCCAAGAAAATCGAGTCATCCGGTCGTTCATCAAGCTTCATTGTTGCCACCGGTATTGCTCGAAAACTTATGTAGGATGCCGATAATGAGACGACTTGGGATTCTCGCTGTAATTGTATTGTTTGGATGTGCTCCTTATCAGACGATGGACGAATTGGTTGCCGAAGCCGAATTGACAGGTGACTGGACCAAGGTGGATCAAAGAGTGGAGAGGCTTGATCGCGAAGATGCGGAGAATGCACCCAGGTGCCCCAGCAACAGGACTGAAATATGCAAGGACGGGCGCTGCGAATGCTTGACGAAAGGGCACTTGCCAATGGTCATTGGGCCATAGGCAAAGTTTGACGGCGAAGTACCCACAAATGGTTGCCCGCAAAACGATGGATGTTCGCGATAAAGTTTCGCGACGTTCGTTCGTGGGAGCTGCTGCACTCGGAGCTGCGACCTTGCCACTCGCACGAGCACAAGTGCTCGATCTTTCCGACACGGGGGCAGTTACAGCAGAACAAGCACTTACGATGGCCGAGGACCGTCGTGAGGAGTTGACCGAATTGCTCTCGCGCCTGGTTTCGATTCGAAGTCAATCAGGTGAATCCGCAGCGGTGGCCCAGACTGTCGTCAAGGAGTTCCTGGCTGGCTTGCCGTACGAAGTCGAAGAGTCTGCGGACAGGCCAAGCCTGTTCGCCGAGCACGTCGAGTTCACCCCGCCCGACCCGCCTGGTGACGGTCCTTTCGTGAATGTCGTGGGCCGGCCGGCGGCCGGTCCCGGGTCTCGACTGGTGCTGTTTGCGCACATCGATTCGCATCTTGTCGAGGACGGGTGGGCAACAGACCCGTATCAGGCGGTCCCGGATAGTGGTCGGCTGTATGGATTGGGTACGGCCGACGACAAGGGCGGTGTGGCCGCCATGCTGGTAGCTGTGGCGGCGTTATCCGGTGTGGGCGGTCCTGTCCCGACGGTTATCAGTCACCACGGCAAGGGTGGCGGCAGCCGTGGCAGTTTGCCGATCTTCGAACGCCTGAGAAACTCCGGCGAGCAGATCGATGCCGTGCTGTATGTACATCCCGCCGAGACCGGGCGTGGACTGGAAAACATCAAGCACATCGTACGCGGTGCGCTGGATGTGGTGTTAACCGTTGACGGTTGGCAAGGAGAGCAACTCGAAATCGGGCTCCCCGATTCGGCTCTGTGGGCGGATGGAGGTAATGCCCTGGAGGTTTGCTGGCAGGCGATTGCCCGGCTCAGAGAAAGTGTTCTGCAAGGCACCGAGGTCAATGTCGGCACGTTGGAGGCGGGAGACCGTACGGGTTCTGTGCCAGATCGAGCCCGTGCACAGATTCGCATTCTCTTCGACGGTGAACAAACCTGGAGGGACCTGGTCGAAGCCATGCGGAGTGAACTGGACTCGTTTGCGGCAACGCTGCCGCGGGAGCGGGGTCAGTTCTCGATGTCTATCGATTTTGCGGGGCCGCGCTCCAACCCGGGAGCGGTTCCCTGGGACAATCCTCATTGCCAGATATTGCGTAGCGTCATAGAAGAAGTAACCGGCAGGGGACCAAGCTCGTATCCGAACCACTATGCCGGCGATATTCGCTTCCCGATACGGTTGCTCGACAAGCCGGCGTTCGGCATCGGTTCACTGGCCGGGAACTTCTATGGCCCAAATGAATGGGTGGACATGGACGACCTGGTCCGCATGGTGGCCGTACTGATTTTGACGGTGTCGCGTTGGGCTTCGATATGACGATCTTCCGCGAAGCTGGAATCGAAGATTTCGTCCGCACAAGTCCCTGAATTGAACTCGCCACCGAGCGGGTTGGCGCCGCCTCCCACCAGTCTTGGAAACTGGATTCGCGTTCGTTATGGAGAAGAATAATGAACATCACTAGATCGTGCTCGATTTTCCTCTTTGGAATTGTTGTCGCAGGTGCTGTTTCGGCGCACGAGATCTCTGCCAAAGCGAGTGCGGAAATCATGCACCTGATTAGAAGCGAGAAATTCGACCTGATTCTGCCTGGGGCCATGCGAGACAATGGCGTTGACATGTGGATTCATGCGACGCGAGTCGGCAATGCCGATCCCATGTCAATTTACTTTGGTCCGGTCGATGGCTACATCATTTTCACTGACCGTGGCGGCGACCGAATCGAACGTGCCGTTCTTGGCGATCGAAACCGATCGCAAAACGTTCAGGAAAAAAACGGCGAACCCGTTTCAAGGGGACCGTCTCGGTACAGCTCCGGGCCAATGGACTTATACGACATTTTTGGTTCTCCGGATGATCTGCGGGAATTTGTTCGGCAGCGCGATCCCAACAGAATTGCCGTCAATATGTCATCCTGGATTGCGGTCGCGGACGGGCTCTCCGCTACCGAGCTTCAGACGCTCGAAGAGCGGTTGGGGCCAGAGTATTCCGAACGACTCACATCTTCAGAAAATGTAGTCACGGATTTCAGTGTAAGAAGAGTTCAGAGGGAGATCGTTGCATTTGCAAATGCTGTTGAAATGCATCGTCAGGTTCTTGAGCGAGCGCTATCAAATGAGGTGATAACGCCAGGCGTGACGACGCTTCAAGACGTTGCATGGTGGGTACAGGAGCAATTGCATGATCAAGGCATCAAGTGGTTTAGCTCTTTGGAATTGCCTCTTCCAAGAATACTGTACTCCGTAGAATCAGAGCGTGTTGCGCCACCCGACACGCGCTGGTGGATCCACTATCCGGAATACGTCATCCAGCGAGGCGATTTCGGCACCTATGACATCGGCGTCCTTTATCTGGGCGCCTTTCGCACAGACTTCAAGCGAAACTTCTATGTCATGAGAGAGAATGAAAGAACTGTGCCGGCGAGCATTCAGCACGCCTACGATCGAGCGATCGCCGCACGCGAAATCATTCGAAAGAACATAGTCGTTGGCAGAACCGCAGGCGATACGCTCGATGCCATTATCGAGGGCATGGAAGATGCCGGCTATATCTCGACCCAGTTCATCAACATGGGAACGGAAGACTACCGGATGATACAGAGGGAGATTACCGGAGACCGGTCAGGATTCTCCATTGATCTCCATCCGGAAGGGACCAAGACCGGGCCAGCCGCGAGCGACGTGGCCGTCGGAGCTTCCATCGCGCAATTTCGGGGAGACAGGGCTCACCTGGTGATACAGGAGGATCATCTCTTTTCACTGGAATACATGGTGCACACTGTCATGCCTGACAGACCCGGCTTCCCGATGTCGGTCAACATCGAAGGCAACCACATCGTCACGCGGTGGGGCGTGGAATATCTTCACCCGCCGAATGATCGGATCCTGTTGATTCGATGAAGGGCAGATGATCGATATGGCAATTGCCATTGAATCGAGGAAGCGAAACTCTGATTCCCGGTAGTTTCCGAGCCCAATCAAAATAGTTTGGGCCTTAAGGCTCGGCTATTCCATCGCATGCAATTAACCAAGAGCAAAAACGTCAGGGCCGCATTCTTGATGATGTTTGCGATGGTCCTGCTCTCAACGAATGACGCATTCATGAAGCTGAGCAGTGAGCACTTGGGCATAGGTCAGATGCTGTTTATCCGAGGCGCTTTTGCGGTCACGGTATTTTCGATTGCGATCAGGCTTACGGGCAGGCCCGTCATCAATCGGGCCGCGCGCTCGAAGTGGGTCGTCTTGAGAGCACTATGCGAATGTGCAATCACGATATGTTTTATAAGTGGATTGTCGCTCCTGCCTATTGCAACGGCATCGACCCTGGCCTGGACATCGCCCATGTTTCTGGCTGTCGTAGCAGCCGTGGTACTAAAGGAGAACGTGACCCTAACGAGATGGCTGGTGGTTCTCACTGGTTTTGCGGGAGTCGTGCTAATCACCAATCCCGCTTCCGAGGAATTTTCCCTGGCAATGTTGTTGCCCCTGGCGGCGGCTGCATTGATCTCTGTGCGCGATTTGGTCACACGGCGGCTGGATCCCGGCCTGCACTCGCTGTACGTCACGTGGACAACACTTGTCGCAGTCACGATTGCCGGTTTCCTGATTTCATTTCTCGATTGGAAGCCTGTTGCAGCAACTCAGATCATATGGCTGGGGGCGAGCGCAATATTCCTGAGCTCGGCGTATTTCTTTCAGATCAGGGCGGTGCGACTCGGAGAACTGTCATTTGTTGCACCTTTTTCGTACACAGGCATTTTGGCCGCAGTCTTTTACGGTTTTGTCGTCTGGTCCGATTTGCCGAGCCTGACCATGATTCTTGGCATCCTGCTGGTGATGTCTGCGGGACTCTACATTCTTTCTCATCAGGTCACGTCACCGGCCAAGTGAGTATGTTTGACAAGAAGCCATCTCATAAATGATCCTCGCGTTCAATCACATAGAGGATCGGAGCAAGAAACGCATATTTTCAACGAACTTCTGATGTCCGCAAAACCGGCCTGCACAGAGACAGGCATTTATGAGATAGCTTCAAGTGCTCGGCGCATTTGCATAACTGATTGATTCCAAAACCAAATGTCACTGCTGTCGGCTGCTGTCCAACGCGTGGATTGACCTCTACCAACCATTGATACATGCTTGCTGTCATGTAGCCCGGAGGGTGAAGGGGGGCGGGTGAAGGGAAAAGTATCAAGGCAGAAAAATACGGGGGACCGCTCGTTTTCATTCGCGAAAACCGCCATTTACACGGTCTTCTTGTGGATAGTTTTTCTCCTCGGGGTCGAAGGCTTGCTCTGGATCGCTGGCGCGCCGACATTGATCGAGCGGCAGGACCCATCGCGCGGCTTTTCCGGATTGGTTCCGGTGTTCGTACAAGACGGTCAGTCGATGCGAACCCAGCCGATTTTGCGGGGTGAAGTTTTCAATGACCAATCCTTTGCGGCATCAAAGCCGGACGATGGACTGCGGATCTTCACAGTGGGTGGTTCCAGCGCGTTCGGGTTCCCCTGGGGCGCAAATGCTTCGTTTTCCGGCGTTCTACAGGATGTGCTGACACAAGCGTATCCCGACCGGGAAATCGAGGTTGTCAACGCGGCAGGTGTCTCCTATGCAATGCATCGACTCAACCTGGTTGTCCGGGAACTGGTGCAGTACGAGCCCGACGTGCTGATTGTGTACAGTGGGCACAACGAGTTCGTCGAGCATGATTTCTTTGAATCGCTGCGCGAGCGAAGCGCCCTGTCAAACAGGTTCATTCATGCGGCCTCACAGCTGCGAATTTTCGGCGCACTTGATTCGATTCTCGTTATGTTGGGGATTGGCAGAGCGCCCGTTGACGAGGATTTCGGCATGGTTGTGGATCGCGCCGATCAGGTTTGGGATAACCCGGCCGCCAGAGCAGCCGTCGTCGACAACTTTCGCGATGGCCTGGTTCAGCTCGTTCGTATCGCGCATGAACATGGAACCAAAGTGCTGGTTGCCACGGTGCCGTGCAATGAACGCGATTGGCGTCCGCAGCGGTCGGTCGTGGGTGAATTTGCGGATGATTCGCAGCGCAGCGCGTGGCAGGAAGCTTACGCCGCCGGCCAGTCGTACCTGGCAACCGGAGAATTCCGCCAGGCTGTTATCGAATTTGAAGATGCGTTGGTGCTCTCACCCCGTCACGCCGACACGCATTTCCTGCTGGGACATGCGTATGAAAAACTTGGTCAGTGGGAACTCAGCCAACAGGCATTTGAACGAGCGGTTGACCATGACGCCACACCCATTCGACGGTTGTCGCAAATCAATAGCGCCATCCGCGAAGTTTCAACGCAGGAAGGGGCTCTTCTGGTCGATGTCGACGGAATCTTCAAGGAGACCAGCGAAAATGGACTCGTCGGATTTGAGTTGATCGAGGACTATGTTCATCCAAGTCGGGACGGTCATTCGCTGATTGCCTGGAATCTCTGGCGCGAAATGGCGGAAGCGCAATGGATTGACGGCGTGGAATTCGCGGACCGGGCTGTATTTGATCGTATTGTGGCAACGCGCCCGTCGGTACCGAGCAATCGAAACGCGGTCTGGCACTACAATCAAGGCGTGATTCTGGAGAATCAGGATCACTTTCCGGAAGCGATTGCAAAATACCGGCAAGCCGTCGGGATCGATCCCGATTACTGGGGCGCACTGCAGAATCTCGGTCTGTTGTTGCGGCAGCAGGGCGAGGCTGACGAGGCTCTGCAGATCATGAGGCGGGCGGTAGCGCTACGCCCCGAGTACGTGGATTCATTGTTGCCGTTGGGTGACTTGCTCCGATCGAATGGCTATCTGGAGGAAGCGCTCGAGACGTTTCAGCAGGTTGCCGCCAACTCCAGCGAGGCCGCCGCGCATCTGGGCATAGGCCAGGTGTACGAGCGGTTGGGATCGGACGATGAAGCCGCGACTGCTTTCGAGCAGGCGATCGCACTGGAGCCGGACTTGGCGAGACCGCATATTCTCCTGGGCCATCTGATGATACGAAACGGAGACGTGCAAAGGGCGGAGACTCATGTGATGGCGGCGGTCCGCCTGGAGCCGTTGAATGCCGATGCGCAAAACGCGCTTGGGGTCCTGCATTCCGCGCTGGACAGCCTGGATGATGCCGCGGCCGCATTCGCCCGATCAGCGCAGCTCAGACCAACGCATGCGACTGCGTACCACAATCTGAGCAGAGTGCAGTTATTGCAGGGGGACCTGGATCAGGCGCAGTTGAATCTGGATATCGCGATCAGAATCGATCCCGAGCTTTCCCTGGTGCACTTTACGCAAGGACAGATCTATTCCTTTCTTGAAATGTGGCAGGAGGCCGCCACGCAGTATCAGCTCGCGGTGGAGCGCCAGCCTGAATTCGGCCCCGCTCATCAAGCGTATCAACATGCACTGGCGCAGCTCGGAGTCGCCGAATAGGCCTGTGATACCCGGCAAAACGACGGGCAGGTGTTCGCGGACATGAGTTCCGCAAGTATCTACATCCTTGGCATTTCCGCGTACTATCATGACGCGGCAGCCGCGTTGTTGTCAGACGGCGAGATCCTCGCCGCCGCTCAGGAAGAACGATTTACCCGAAAAAAACACGATGCGGGGTTCCCCACTCACGCAGTACGTTACTGTCTGAAGGAAGCCAACCTGGCTCTTTCAGACGTCGACTACCTGGTCTTCTACGATAAACCGTTCCTCAAGTTCGAACGGATTCTCGAGACCTATCTCAACTATGCGCCGTCAGGTCTTCGTTCGTTCGTGTCGGCGATGCCAATCTGGCTGAAGGAGAAGCTGTACCTGAAGTGGACCCTCAGACAGGAACTTGCAGAAATTGGTGGTCCAGAAGCCAAAAAGTCGATTTCCCTCTTGTTTGCGGAGCACCATCAGTCGCACGCTGCCTCGGCGTTTTTTCTGAGCCCCTACGAAAATGCGGCTGTACTTTGTCTCGATGGGGTTGGGGAATGGGCGACGACGAGCGCTTGGCATGGACGGGGCAACAAGCTCCAATCGCTGTGGGAGATTGATTTTCCGCACTCTCTTGGTCTGTTGTACTCCTCGTTTACCTATTTCACAGGGTTTCGGGTGAACTCCGGCGAGTACAAGCTGATGGGTCTGGCTCCGTACGGTGAGCCCAAGTATGTTGAATTGATCCAGGACCGGCTCATTGACATCAAGGAAGACGGCACCTTTCGTCTCAATATGGAGTATTTTGATTACTGTACCGGGCTCACCATGACGAACAAGAAGTTTGAGGCGTTATTCGACCGCCCAAGAAGACTGCCTGAGGCCGATCTGACTCAGGATGACATGGACATCGCGGCGTCGATTCAGGTGGTAACGGAACAGATCATCCTGCGGCTCGCCTCCACCCTGCATCGGGAAACAGGCGAGAAGTACCTTTGTCTGGCCGGGGGCGTGGCTTTGAACTGTGTTGCGAACGGCAAGCTGGTACGCGACAGTGCGTTCGACGATATCTGGATTCAGCCTGCGGCCGGTGACGCCGGCGGTTCCATCGGATGCGCAGCGGTTGTGTGGCATGAACACCTTGGGCATCCACGAGTGATCGACGGCAGCGACCGGATGCAAGGATCGTTTCTTGGTCCCGGGTTCGGTATCGCCGAGACCATCGCCACACTTGAAGGACTCGGTGCCAGCTACGAGAGACTGGAGGAAAAGACGCTTCTCGACAAGTTGGCTGAATTACTTGAGAGTGGTGCAGTGGTGGGGTGGTTCCAGGGCCGCATGGAATTCGGCCCAAGGGCGCTGGGGGCACGGTCGATTGTGGGTGACCCGAGAAAAGCGCAAATGCAATCGATCATGAATTCCAAGATCAAGTTCCGCGAGTCGTTCCGCCCGTTCGCTCCGTCCGTACTTGAAGAACGTGCGTCGGACTATTTTGAAATTGATCGCCCCAGTCCGTACATGCTGCTGGTTGCCCCCGTTCGTGAGGATCTTCGTGTACCGCTGACCGGGCATGACAGGGAACTCACAGGCCTAGAGAGATTGAACGTCGCTCGTTCAAGAATTCCGGCGGTCACTCATGTGGACTATTCGTCCCGGGTCCAGACCGTCAGTTCAAAGACCAATCCCAGGTATCATCGCCTGTTGAAAGTATTCGAATCAAGGACGGATTGCGGCGTATTGGTAAATACGTCCTTCAATGTACGCGGGGAACCCATCGTCTGCACGCCTGAAGATGCATACCGCTGCTTCATGCGTACCGAGATGGACTTTCTTGTGATCGAAGACATCCTCTTGTCAAAGCCCCAACAACCGGAGTGGGTCGAAGATCTTTCCTGGAAGGAAAAAATCGCGTCGGATTGATGACTTCAAATTTCCAAATTCCGGATCCGAACAAGAAAGAGTTGAGAAACTTCGGCCTGACCATGGCCGTAGCAATTGGGGGAGTGTTTGGTTTGCTCCTGCCGTGGCTCTTTGACAGGGTCTGGCCGGTTTGGCCGTGGATTGTTGCGGCACCGTTTCTGTTACTTGGAATTGTTGCTCCTGCCTGGCTTCGGCATGCTTTCCGGGGATGGATGCGGATCGGCATTCTCATCGGGCGCATCACTACGCCGGTCATTCTCGGCCTGTTTTTCTACCTGGTCATCACACCGGTCGGTCTTGTTCGGCGCTCCATCAACAGGTGCGCATCGTATCGGCGAATAGATCCTTCGGCTGAGACGTACAAGGTGACCAGCAAACAGCCTGATTCCAGCCACATGGAAAGGCCCTTCTGATGTGGGAACTATTGGCAGATCTTTGGTTGTTCGTGCGGGTTCGCAAGAAAATCTGGCTGCTGCCCATTGTGATCGTATTGGTGCTGTTGGGGGCGTTCCTCATTCTCGTACAGGGTACCGCTGTAGGACCCTTCATCTACACTCTGTTCTAGTCGGGTTTTCGGGGTCAGGTTCACCGACGCATGGAATATGCCCCGCCGATCCTTTGGTATTTCGAGACGCATTGGACGGTGGTCAGATGCTCTGGGTCGACACCGTCGCAGCATGATCGAGAAATCAGGCAAATGTTGGAAAATATGCTATCAAAACAATAGCTTAGTTACCCGTTAGGATGTAAAATAGGGGCGCGATGTCTTGCCGGAACAAGTCTGCCGGAAATCCTGGATTTCCTGCCAAGGTGATCTTATGAAAACTAAACAAATGGCTGCTCTTGCATTGCTTCCTTGCATGGCATTGTCCATCCATGCGCAGGAACCGGTCCACTGGGATGTGGTGGACCGAATCATGGATGAAGCGTTCGAGAACTCTGAAGTCATGGAGAACGCAAGCTGGCTGGTCGATGTATTCGCGCCGCGAAACACCAAGTCACCCGGATACATTGCGGCCGCGGAATGGGCTGCCGAACGCCTGCGGGGCTACGGACTCACGAATGCAAGACTGGAACCCTATGAATTCGGCGTCGGCTACGTGAACGAATACGTCTCCGTGCACATGATGTCGCCCCAATACATGCCCATCATTGCGTATCCCGCAACCTGGTCCTCCGGTACCGACGGCAAGATCCAGGGACCAGCCGTTTTCATGAACTTCGATGAAATCATTACCGAGGAGGATCTGGAACCCTACAGGGATCAATTGAACAACGCGGTGATATTCACATCTCCGATGCGGCAATTGACCCCGCTATATGAAGCCCCGGCAACGAGATATTCGACAGAGCAGTTGAATGAAATGGCGGCAATACCCGTGGGTCCTCAAGCTGAGAGAGTCGCGCGAATACACCCCCGCGAGGGCAAGATACCGCAGCAACAAATCGTGGACTTTGTTTACGATCAAGGTGCGAACGTTCTGGTGCGGACGGATGGTCGAAACGATTTTGGGACAGTTGCCGTCGAAAACACCCGATATACATTGGACAATCGCTTGTGGGAGCTGAATGCGCCCCTTCGTCCGGTCGAGTTGGTCATGGCGACCGAACACTACAACCGCGTCCTGCGGATTCTAGAGAAAGATATTCCTGTCGAGATCGAAGTAGAACTCAGGGTTTCATTCAATGACGATGACCTGAACGACTACAATGTTGTTGCCGAAATCCCCGGCACCGATCTGGCTCACGAGATCGTAGTATTCGGAGCACATCTCCAGGCGAACCCCGCAGGAGGAGGCGCTGCGGACGATGCTGCCGGGGTCGTCGCCTGCATGGAAGTGGCGCGGATTTTCAAGAAATTGGGACTTGCGCCCAGACGAACCGTCCGGATCGGATTGTGGGGCGGGCATGAAATGGGCGTATTCGGCAACAAGAGTCACGTCGCCAGCAATTTCGCCGACCCGGACACGCAGGAATACAAAGAGGACTACGAGAATTTATCGGCGTACTTCAATCTCGATCAGGGCAACGGCAGAATTAGAGGGGTTCCCATCCAGGGCAACGAAAGCCTGCGAGCGATATTCACGGAGTGGATGAAACCCCTCCGAAATATCGGTATGAACCATCTTTTCGCGACCGGAATGCAACATGAAGCCTATGAGGAAGTCGGGTTGCCAAGCTTCTATTTCGTGCAGGACAGAATGGATACTCGTCAATACCATTCCAATATGGACGCGTTCGACCGTCTAGTAGCGGAAGATCTCATGGCGAATACGGTCATTCTCGCAACATTTGTATATCACGCGGCAATGCGCGATGAACGATTACCGCGATTTGCACCGGCGCCGTGGTAGATGAATTACAGGTACCGGCTTCTCGAACAGGGACAATTGCGACAGTACATGTAGAAAATCAGTCAGCCACACACCACCAAACCAAGAACCAGGGGGTATCAACCATGCGGCTTTCAATTCCGATAGTCTGCGCCATTGCGGCCGTTTGTCAGATCTCTTCGGCGCAAATGATCAGTCCGAGGCCTCAGCTTTCGCCGGTTCCCGACGGCGTCGAGTTTGACTTTGAGCGATGGCCGTATCCTCTTTACGAGGAGATCGTCGAGCGGCTCAGAGTGCTGGCCGACCGCTATCCAGAGCTCGCGGAGTTGCACAATATCGGTCAGAGCAGCGCGGGCCGCGACCTGTGGGTTATTGAAATAACCAACAAGGCGACCGGTCCGGGCGATGACAAGCCGGCGCTCTGGATCGACGGCAACATGCACATGGGTGAGCTGACGACTCGCAGGATTCCCCACTATTTCATTGAACGCATGCTTGCAAGCTATGGCGAAGATCCATTGACCACGAATCTGCTGGATACACGAACGTTCTACATCATGCCCATCATGGATATCGAGGGCGGTGATCGAATGATGTCCAGGCACCCTGCATGGCCCGGCCATGATCCGGACCAGCACGAAGGTGAGGATCTGGATGGCGACGGCTATGTCACTCAAATGCGCGTCAGGGACCCGGACGGGCAGTTTTATCCCAGTCCGATCGACCCGCGCCTGATGCTTGAGGTCAGACACAAGGAAGGGGGTCGGTGGCACTACATATCCACGAGTCTCGAGGAAGACTTCTACTGGCGAAATTCCGCACCCAACATCGGCTGGACGCCGCGCACGGATATCACGGAGCCATTTGATGATCCAGGTGTGCCGCGCGATCAGCGCTACAGCATCTATGTCGAGGGTCAGAGCTTTGAAGAACCGGAAGTCAACGTTCTTCGCGAGGCAGGTAACTTCAACAGAAACTGGTCGTTTGACTGGCGGGCAAGCGAGCAGGGCGCCGGCGCGTACCCGTTTTCCGTGCCGGAGGTCCGAGCCGTTGCGGAGTTTGTCACCACGACCCACAGAAACATCTTTTTCTATTACAACGCGCACTCCGGCGGGGCGCCGAGGAACTATATCGTACGCCCGCCGATGAACAAGCCCTATACCGATATGCTGCAGGAGGACAATGACTTCTACAGACGCATCGGGTTCATCTACGGTGCGATCAGTGGCGGCAACATCATCCACAACAACTACGACAATCCGAGTCTCATGTCCTCAATGTACGGCGATACGTGGCATGGCTTCGTGACTGACTGGGCCTATGAACATCTCGGAATCCATGTCGTCACGCCCGAACTCGAAGCACGCCAAAGGGATTACAACGGCGATGGCTATGTAACCTGGCACGAGATTCTCAGGTGGAATGATGAAGAGATGGACGGCAGGTTCTACAAGGATTGGACACCCTACGATCATCCTGTGCTCGGTCAGGTCGAGATTGGCGGTGAAAAAGGCATGCCGCCTGGATATGGAGACGCTCTGGAGACGGTGCTGAGGATTCAATATGACTGGGTGATGCATTTGGCCGGACTGTCTCCGCTGCTTCGAATCAGAGCCCTGGAGTCAGAGCAGCTCGACGATACGCGTTACCGGATCACGGCCACCCTTCAGAACGAGGGATTCCTGTCTACCTACGTCGCCAGACGCGCATTGGAAATTCGACGTGACTATCCGATTGTCGCGACACTTTCGGTGTCGAATGGAATGCTCGCGGAGGGTGAACGTGCGTCCAGGAATGTCGGCCATATTCTTGGAACGCTCGCCTACGTTGCGCGATGGGGGAAGGGGGCGGACGAGTCGAAAAAGACGGTTGAATGGATCGTGGAACCCGAGGGAGAGGGGCCGATTACCGTCTCACTCGAAGCGTGGGCATACAAGGCAGGCCGGGACGATACGTCAATTACCATTGACCGGTAAGTTGCTGAAATGAATCGAAATCTTGTTTGGTTTGCAAGGACAAATTGAAATGCACATCAAGTATTTGAATATCGCTATCATCGTTTTTTGTACCGCCTTGATACTCGGCTGCGACACCGTCACCGACACCGACACGGCCATCGACAATGGGACAGCGGCCATCGATTCGGCGCCCGTGTCGGATGACTATGGCGTGCCTGACATGCGGTCACAGATGGAGATCAAGCGAACCATCGTGCAAAGAAAGCTCAACGAGGTCTTGCCGGTCGCCATGCGGACGCACGGTATCGACATGTGGATCGTCATCGATCGGGAGAACAACGAAGATCCATTACATGACGAAGTGGGTGGCCGCTATTCCGGCGTTCGGGGCGCATACATTTTCTTTGACCGTGGAGAGGAAGGCGTCGAAAAGACATTCGTCGGGTCTCACGAAGAACCTTCCACCGCGATCCCGCCCCATGTCTACGATACGCTGACCTATTATGGATACAGCCCGGAGGGGCTCACTCCCATTATTCGCGACATCGTGCACGAACGTCAGCCTCAGACGATCGGGATCAATCAATCCAGCACGCTGCCGGAGGCGGACGGCCTGACGGCGGGGCTTCGCGACTTCCTCGAAGACGCTCTCGGCCCTGAATACGCCGATCGTTTTGTCTCCGCAGAACTGCTTGTCCGTGACTTTCGGCTGTCGAAAGTGCCTGAGGAAACCGAAGTCTTCACCGATCTCGTGGAGTGGACTCACCGGTGGATGACAGAAGGGTACGCAATGGTCGAGCCCGGACAAACTACGGCTGCAGATCTCTTTTGGTGGATGGAGCAACGTTCACGTGAAGTCAGGCTCGAAACGGGCGCCAGCGGTTCGAACGTCGCGCGCATCGTGCGTGAGGGCGAGCAGTTGCCCCTTGCAAGCGACCATCCCATCGAACCGGGCGACATCGTCGGCATCGATAGCGGGCTCAGGTACCTGGGTTACGAGACGGACTTCAAGCGAACCGCCTACGTCTTGAGACCCGGGGAGACGGAACCACCCGCCAGTATTCGAGACGCCTGGCAAACGACGCTCGAGATGGCCGATGTCTACATCGAGGAAATGGTGCCGGGACGGCTGGGACACGAGGTCTGGGCGGCCATCGTCGAGCAAGCCGAGGCGCGCGGATATCGGGTTGCCGGACCGGATGCGGGTGGCGTCGCGGCGACCGATACGCAACTGGAGATCGGCGTCTACGGGCACTCGGTGGGCAACAATTCCCATGACATCGGTGCCCGCGTTGCGGAAGACCTGCCCTTCGCCTATGGCGAGCGGGTGCGATTTCCACTGGTGGAAGGGGAGTTCGTCGCGGTGGAGTTTCACCTGAGCACGCCGATTCCCGAATGGGACGGCCGGACCTGGTATTCACGTTTCGAGGAGAACGCGAGACAAGGCGCGCAAACCGTGGAGTGGCTGATTCCCCGCCAGGAGGAACTGATACTGATCCAGACTACGGGTGGCCTGGCGTCCGGTCCCTGATCGCTCCAGCCAAAGATTTAGGCGCGACACAGAACTCCTCACAGCCAGCGTTCCTGGCAACCGATACGCTATTGTCGGATGGAAAGAGCTTGCGTGCGACAACAGGTTATTGCGTTGGCTGCGCGCCCAGGCCCAGTTCTGCCGCCCTGTTTCGGAAAACGGTCACTTCATTTGCCATGACACGCTCGACTTCCTGCTCGGCTTCCTCCATCGCGATTTCGGCGAATCTGATGTTCCTAAGGTTGCCCTGGGTCGGCCGACCCCAATGACTGGTTAATTGAGTCAGTACCTTGTTGATCTTGTAAAAGGTCAGGTGGTGCGTTGGCGACGTCTGCCAGACGGTGCCCGGCCTGCTCCAGAGCAGGTACTCGACATCGTCCAGTGCCTGATTCATTTCGTTGGCAAGCTCCGATAACGCGTCATGTGCGCCACCTTCCGGAATGTCGGCGGCCTCATCGCGCTGCATGGCCAGCGCGAGGATATTTTCCAATTCCTGGCGCGCATCCAGAATGCGTTCGATGGCGATCACGTTTCTCTCCTTCAGTCCGGCGATCTCCAAGACGGCGTCAACGTGGGCCTGACGATCCTCATCGGAAATTTCGAAGCGTGGATCCGCCAGTACGTTCATTGATCCCTGAATTGCCTGGCCCTCGTATGAAACGGTGAAACCATAGTTGCCGGGCAGTGCATTCACCGACGGATAGGGCGCAGGTCCCGGCAGCGCTTTTGGTTGCGTCTCGCTTGGATACATGCGGAAATTGTCATGGCGCATATCCCATACCAGGCGGTTAATGCCCTGATGCACATCCGCCGAAAACGTTCGGATCGTTTCGCCTTCGGCATTGCTGATACTGACTGTCGCAACGAAGTTGTCATCGGCTCCGTCCTCTTCCGAAGACGTACGCGTTTCTGTATCGGCACCGGGTAATTCCGACGCGGACAACAGGAAAGTAATCATCGCCCCGTACGGTTCGTTCGGTGCCCGAAATTCCCCGGATCCCGCATAGCCGGTCGACGGTGACTGCGCTACCCGATACTGCTGGCCGTCAGTCACGGACAGGAGCTTCATGGGTCCGGAAAAATCGTCTTCCGAGAGGTTACGCAGCGCACTGTAATCGTCTATGACGAATATGCCGCGGCCATGGGTGGCAACGACCAGATCACTTTCGCGTGCCTGGATCGCAATGTCCCGGACAGAGGAAGTCGGAACGCCCATGGTCCACTTGAACCAGCTTTCGCCGCCGTCCAGCGTAACGTACAGGCCAAAACCGGTACCGAGAAACAGCAGATCGGGATCTACCGGATCCTGCCTGATACTGTAGGCATGCCCGCGAAGAGTTTCACCGCCAAGGCTTGTCCATCGTCTCCCGTAGTCCTCGACCCGATACACGTATGTCGTCAGATCTGCACGGCGATGATTGTCGAACACGATATGGGCGACCGACGCATCGTGCGGGGACGGTTCGATATGGGGTATCGACGAATAATCGGGAACCCCCCCGACGTTTCCTCCTACACTCGACCAGGTCTCGCCACCGTCTTCGGTCACATGAACGTTACCGTCATCGGTCCCCACCCAAATGACCCCCTGCCTGACCGAGCTCGCTGCAATGGAAAGAATGGTCGTGAAATTCTCGGCGCCGGTCGCATCGAGTATTACGCCACCACTGAAGTCCTGTCGTTGCCACTCGGGATTGTTCGTGGTCATGTCACCACTGATCAGGGTGAAACTGTTGCCGCGATCCGTCGACTTGTGCACGAACTGGCTGCCGATGTAGAGCGTATCCGGATCAAACGGATCCAGTTCAAACCCGGTATTCCAGTTGAAGCGAAGCCTTACATCCGGATCAGGATGCACGGGTTGCAGGTGCATTTTCTCCCCCGTGTGCATGTCCCAACGGTACAGGTACCCCTGTTCGCCCAGTGTGTAACCGGTCATGCTGTCGCGGGGGTCGGGAATCGTGTCGAAGCCATCGCTGATCCCGATGTTCTGCCAGTGGAAATTTCGTATGCCGCCGTTCTCCCACACCTCCGATGGCCCGCGTTGTGAACTGTTGTCCTGCAGTCCACCGTAAATGTTGTACGGGTCGTCATCGTCGACGGCCACGTGGTAGTACTGGGAGAGCGGCAGGTTGCGTACGTAACGCCAGGTATTGCCCTGATCTCGTGAGATCCCGATGCCACCGTCGTTACCGGAAATGACATGGCGCGAATCATGCGGATTGATCCACATGGCGTGGTGATCGACATGAATTGCATTGATACCCTGCCATGGCTCAAACGTCCTGCCGCTGTCGACAGAAAGGTGGATCAGGGTATTCAGGTTGTAGACCCGGTCAGGGTCAACGGGATCGACAAGAATTTCGCCAAAATAGAACGGCCGACGCGCAACATCGTAGTCCTGATTCACTGTGATCCAGCTCTGACCGCCGTCGTCGGATCGCAGGATAGCACTCTCGGTGGCTTCGACAAACGCATAAATGATGTTCGAATCGCCGCGGAAAGCGGTGAATGTAATTCGTCCCAGGTTGCCGGCGGGAAGACCGTCTTCCACGGTCTTTTGCTCCCAGGATTCACCGCCGTCGTGGCTGATGTACATGCCTGAACTGGGCCCGCCCGACTCAAAAAACCACGGCTGGCGTCGAACCTGCCACATCGCGGCATACAGTTTGTTCGGGTTCGTCCTGTCCACGACGATGTCTCCACCGCCGGTGTTCTCATCGATGTACAGAATTCTTTCCCAGGTCTCACCGCCATCGACGGTTCTGAAAATGCCGCGTTCAGTGCTGGGCCCCCAGAGTTTTCCAAGTGCCGCCACGTAGGCCACGTCCGGATTGGCGGGATGAAGCGCAATGCGGGTCGTATGTTGGGAATCCTCAAGACCGACCATCCTCCAGGTCGTTCCGGCGTCTGTCGACTTGAACACGCCACCACCGACAGAGACGGAGTTGCGCACATTGCTCTCACCCGTGCCGACCCAGACGATATTCGGATCGCGCTGATTTACGGCAATGGCGCCGATGGACCCAATCGCCTGCTGGTCAAATATCGGCTCCCAATTGAGCCCGGCGTTGACGGATTTCCATACGCCGCCATCCGCCGCACCGATGTAAATCGTGTTTGTATCGGTTTCCACGACATCGATAGAGGTCACGCGACCACTGTCCGTGGCGGGACCGATGCTGCGAGCCTTCAGTCCTGCAAACAGGTTGATGTCGATTTGAGAATATGCAGCTTGCGCTACAAGAGAGGTGACGACCCCCAGCAGAATGCTACGCAGCAGTTGAACCATGACCAGTATCCCCTTGATTTGAATTGATATTTGTCGCGATTACAGAGCACATCGACAAAGGGTCGTTGCGGCTGTGGACGACATTCGATATGCAACACCCTCGTTCCTTAGCAGCCCGTGGCAAAAGTCCCGC